>JBDTFI010000195.1:0-5512 GCA_039938035.1 Acetobacteraceae bacterium
TGTGGCTAGCTCGTGGTTTGTCCGGTGTTTGTAGCTCGTGAAGTGTCCGGTCAATCCGGCCGCCTGGACAGGGGGTCGGGATGGAACGGGCACGCATTCACGAGGGGATACGGCGGATGCGTTTTGAGGATGTTCTTGGGCGTTCGGAGCGATCGGAGCTGAGCCAGATGGAGGCCGCGGAGCTGCTCGGGGTCAGCGAGCGGACGTTCCGGCGCTGGCGTGACCGGCGCCGCGAGGCAGGTCTGTCGGGCCTTGAGGATCGTCGCCTTCGTCCGTCGCCGCGACGGGTTCCGGTGGCGGAGATCGAGCGGATGCTCGGGCTGTACCGGGACCTCTATCGCGGCTTCACGGTGAAGCACTTCCACGAGCAGCTGGCCAAGCGGCACGGCTATACGCTCGGCTACACGGTCACCAAACTGCATCTGCATCGGGTGGGTCTGGTGGTGGCGGCGAGGAAGCGCTCGGCGCATCGCAAGAAGCGCCCGCGCCGCCCGATGGCCGGGATGCTGCTGCATCAGGACGCCTCGACGCACGCCTGGCTGCCGGGGGACGCCTGTAACTACGATCTCGTGGTGACGCTCGATGACGCCACCAGCGCGATCTACTCGGCCTTCCTGGTGGAGCAGGAGGGCACCGCGTCGAGCCTGCGCGGCGTGCGCGAGGTGGTGGCGCGGCACGGCCTGTTCTGCGCGTTCTACACCGACCGGGGCAGCCACTATTTCCTGACGCCGGAGGCCGGCGGGCGGGTGTCGCGGACCGCTCTGACACAGTTCGGCCGGGCGCTGAAGCAACTCGGCATCGAGCACATCGCGGCCTATTCCCCGCAAGCACGCGGCCGCTCCGAACGCGCCTTCGCCACCTTGCAGGATCGGTTGCCGAAGGAACTGAAGCTGGCCGGCATCGCCACCATCGAGGCCGCGAACCGGTGGCTCGCGGAGACCTACATCGCCGCGCACAACGCGGCATTCGCGGTCGCCGCCGAGCAGGAGGGCTCGGCGTTCGTGGCCGACACGGCCGGCGCCTGGCGCGAGATACTGTGCATCCAGGAGGAGAGGACGGTTGGCAACGACAACACGGTGAAATGGCAACGCCTGAACCTGCAACTGCCGCCGAGCCGGCTGCGGCCGCACTTCGTCAAGGCGACGGTGCGGGTGCATGAATACCCGGACGGCACCATCGCGGTGTTTCTCGGGCCGCACCGACTGGCCGACTACGACGCCGCCGGCGCGATCGTCCAGTCCGACCGACAGGCCGCATGACACGCTTCCAGCGCGGCCGTTCCGTGCCGGGGCATGCCCCGGCACGGAACAAGAACGAAGCGGACAGATCACGAGCTACGAAAACCGGACAGGTTTACGAGCTAGCGACACCATCCCATCGACCATCGTCCGCCCGGCCTCCTCCCGCCTATGCTGGGCTGGTGACGTTGAAGAGGTCCTAAAGCCAGAAAAGGTCGCTCCATGATCGAGACGCTCGTCGCACTTCTCGCCGCCACGGCGATCGCGGTTCCGATCTCGCGTCGCCTCGGCTTCGGCAGCATCCTCGGGTATCTCGTCGCCGGCGGGATCATCGGACCGTCGGGGCTGCGTCTCGTCACGGACGTGCATCAGATCGCGACCGTCGCCGAACTCGGCGTGGTGATGCTGTTGTTCCTGATCGGCCTCGAGTTGCGGCCGCACCGGCTCTGGATCCTGCGCAACGCGGTATTCGGACTTGGGCTCGGCCAGATGATGCCGACCACCCTGGTGCTCTCCGGGCTCGCCCATCTCGTCGGAACGCCGTGGCCGGGCGCTGTCGTGCTCGGGGCGGGATTGGCGCTTTCGTCCACCGCCATTGTCCTGCCAATGCTCGGTGAACGGAACCTGCTGTCCTCGACGGCCGGGCGGGACAGCTTCGCGGTCCTGCTGTTTCAGGACATGGCATTCATTCCCCTCGTCGCGTTGGTTCCGCTGCTCTCGGGCGGGGCGGTTCCGACGAGCGTTCCTTGGCTGACAGTCGGTCGGGGATTGCTGGTCATCGCGGTTATTCTGGTGGGCGGCGGCTTCCTCGTGCGGCCCATCTTCCGCGCCGTGGGAGGCGCGAAAACGCCGGAAGTCTTCACCGCGACCGCCCTGCTGCTGGTCGTCGGCACGGCGGCGCTGGCCGACTGGGCCGGCCTGTCGATGTCGCTCGGCGCCTTCATGGCCGGCGTGCTGCTGTCGGATTCCGAATACCGTCACGAGTTGCAGGCAGATATCGAGCCGTTCGAAGGGCTGCTCCTCGGCTTCTTCTTCATCTCGGTCGGGATGTCGGCCAATCTCGGCTTGGCCGCCCAGCATCCGGGACTTGTCGCGTCCATCGTGGCCGTGTTGGTGTTCACCAAGGTCTTGATCGTGTTCGCGTTGGGACTGATCAAGCGTGGCTCCGCCAAGAGCGCGCTGCGTTTCAGCCTGGCGTTACCCGAAGGCAGCGAGTTCAGCTTCGTCCTGTTCGGCGCCGCCGTCGCCAGCGGTGGCCTGGAACAGGAACGTGCCGATCTGGCGACGCTCGCCGTCGCCGTCTCGATGTTGGCGGCGCCAGTGCTGTTCGCGGTGTCGGAGCGCGCGGTCATGCCGCGCCTCGATAAACGCAAAGAGCCGGTCTACGATCGGATCGACGCCCCGCCAGCGCCGGTGATCATCTGCGGCTTCGGGCGCGTCGGACAGATCGTTGGCCGTATTCTGCGGATGCAGGGTATCGCGTTCACCGCGCTCGACAAGAGTCCCGAGCAAGTCCAGGTCGTCCGCCGCTTCGGCAACCAAGTCTATTACGGCAATCCGGCGCGCGAGGAACTGATGCGCGCCGCCGGCGCCGATCAGGCCAAGGTCCTGGTCGTCGCGCTCGACGACATGGACGCGACGTTGCAGGTCGTCGATCTCGCCAGACGGCACTTCCCGCACCTCGTCATCCTGGCCCGCGCTCGCAATCGCCGGCACGCCCACCTGCTGATGGACCGCGGTGTGGCCGGCATCGTCCGGGAGACGTTTCTCTCAAGCCTGCGGCTGACCGAAATGGTGATGGGCGAACTCGACATTGCCCCGGAGGATGCTCACCGGGCGATCGAGCTTTTCCGCGAGTACGACGAACGAACCTTGGTCGAGACGCACGCGATCGCGCATGACGAGACGCAGTTAATCCAGAGTGCGCAGCAGGCGAGCGAGGAGTTGCTCGGATTGTTCGAGGCGGATCGGGACGAAAGGCGCGAGGCGGCGGCGGGGTGAGACCCAATATATCAGATGTCCCTTCGCGCGTGCATCTCCATGAGAAGCGTCCATGTCGGACCCTTGTCCCACGACCTCTTCCCGAGCCAGGTGAAGGACTGACTGGTGATCTCGGCGAACCGCCAGCGGTTCAGCAGGCCGTCGTGGTCTTCGCCCATCTGGACGATATCGGTACCGACCGCGGGGCCGATCCGGTACATTTCGACGGGCCGGCCGGGCTCGAACCAAGGCCGGGCGATTCCGGGTATGCTGAAACTGCTTTAGAAGTCGATCGCGCGACCCTTGCGCTCCCAGTCGCCGTAGCGCGTCGGGTCAGGGCCATTCGGGCCGCCGATCTCCACAGCCGGCTCGTAATCCGGCAACTTCCAACTCTCGGGCTCGGCCAAAGCCGCATCGTACCAGGCGGCGACGAGAGGATGCGCGCGCACCGCGGCGCAGTAGGCGAGCGTCTCCGGCGCCAGCGTCGGACGCCAAGTGAGGAAGCGGGTGACGACCGGGGCGAACATCGCGTCGGCCCCGCCGAAATCCGTGCCGAACAGGAACGGCCCACCTGAGCGGCCGATCGCGTCGGCCCACACCGCCTCGATCCGGGCGATGTCGGCGAGCGCCTCGACCGAGCGCCCACGCCCCGTGAAGTCGGCACCAAGGTTCATCCACATGCTCTGGCGCAGCCCCTGAAAGCTCGCGTGCATCTCGGCCGAGATCGCGCGGGCGTACGCGCGGGCCACGCGGTCCGTGGGCCAGAGCGGTGCGTGCTCGGCGCAGTATTCGACGATAGCAAGCGATTCCCACATCAGGGCGCCGCGATGAAGCAGGCACGGGACCAGCCCGGAAGGCGAGACGGCCCGGATGCCTGGCGTCGCGTGGTCCTGCGTGAAGGGGATCACGATCTCGGCGACGTCGAGCCCCGCCAGGCGTACCGCCAGCCACCCCCGTAGCGACCACGAAGAGTACCGGCGGTTGCCGAGATAAAGTGTGCCATCCGACATCAGGGCCTCCGGGGAACCGGATGATAAGCCAGGTGTTCATGCCGGAGGTCCGGGAGTGGAGCAACCCATGCATCACCGGGATGGGCGCAGCGAGGCGCCCTTCCCGTCATAACGACTCGGCCAGATCGTCTGGGGCGGCACGCCGATCTCGCGCGCGATCAGGGCCTCCAGTGCCGGCCAGGGACGCTTGAGCGCCTTGCCGGCGGCGGTCGGATGATAGCCGTGCGAAACCGACAGCCCGGCGAGCGTCTGCCCGCGCTTCTTCAGGGCTGCCAGCACGTCGGCCGGATGCCAATCTGCACCGAAGCCTGAGGCAGGAGCGGATGCGCTTGCCGAATCGTCCATTGTGTGGTCTATATTCTCTTTAAAGAAGAAGCAGTCGGAAAGTGCCTTCCACCCTCCCAACGCCTGCAATGCCACGGATGTCTGGCAGCAAAGTGTCGAGAGTTTGGACGCTTCGCCCTTCGATGTCACGCGATAGGGAGCAGAATGGCCCTCAATAAGGAGACAAAGTCGACGCCGGGCCGCCCGTCTCTCCCACGTGGCGCGGACCGGGAGGCGTTCGTCGGCAGGCTTCAGCAGATCGTCGGCCACTGGCGCAGCGCCGACCGGCTGGCGCGTGCCATGCGGGTTTCTCCGTCGGCGTTCCGCAAATGGCTGAAGGGCGAGGCGGAGCCGAGCCGGGAGCGGCTGGTCGCCCTGGCCGACGCGGCCGGGGTCGGAATCGGCTGGCTCGCCAAGGGCGAGGGACCGCAGCCCCGCTTCCGCGACGCACCGGGCTCGGTCGCGGCTGACGGAACCGTCGATCCCAGTCAGTTCCTGGTGCTGCCCAAGCGCCCCGAGGCGGCGGCGGCCGGGTCCGTGACGCCGGTTCCGCCCGAGGCGCAGGCCAGCGCCTTCGTCGCTTTCGGTCACGACTGGATCCGGCGCTCCTTCGGGATCGAGCCGCAGGACCTGATCCTGGAAACGGCGGTTGGCGAGTCGATGGCGCCCACTATCGGCGACGGCGACATGCTGCTCGTCGACGGCACCGATCGGCGATTCCGGGAGTTCGGTGTCTATGTCCTCGAATTCGCCGGCCAGCGGCTGGTCAAGCGAGTGCAGCGCAAACTCGACGGCAGCCTGGTGCTGATCAGCGACAACGCGGTCTATGAACCCGAACGCGTCTCGGAGGATCGCGCCCCCGAAGTGAAGGCGCTCGGGCGGGTGGTGTGGAGCGGCGGGAAGCTGTAGCGCCCGCGCCTGATCTCACGCCGAGATGGAGCGGGTGAAGGGAATCGAACC
>JBDTFI010000196.1:0-4306 GCA_039938035.1 Acetobacteraceae bacterium
GATCCTACAAGGCGCGGCACCCCCTGACGACGCCGCCGCTCAAGGACCATACGATGCATGACATCGAAACCCTGATCACGCATTTCCTCAATGTCAGCTGGGGACCGGTCATCCCGCCGGGCGAGGCCAGCGTGTGCATCGAGGCTACCAAGGGCCTGAACAGCTATTACCTGATCAGCGACGGCGACACGATGTCGTACCGGACGCGCATACGGACCCCGTCGTTTCCGCACCTGCAGATGATCCCACTGATGTGCCGTGGCTCCATGGTGGCCGATCTGATTGCCGTCCTGGGGAGCATCGATTTCGTGATGGCCGATGTCGACCGTTGAAGCCACTGCCGTCCTGACGCCGGCCGAACGCGAGGCGATCGCGGCTCTCGCTCACGGCTACGAAGCAAAGCGGGGTGCATGCATCGAGGCGCTGCGGACCGTGCAGCGGTCGCGTGGATGGATATCGGACGAAGCCCTCGGCGAGATCGCGCAGCTACTCGAGATGTCGTCCGACGAATTGGACGGCGTCGCGACATTCTACAACCTGGTCTTCCGCCGCCCGGTCGGCCGTCACGTCGTCCTGATCTGCGACAGCGTCTCCTGTTGGATCATGGGCTACGAGGCGCTGCGCGACCGCATCCACGCGCGCCTTGGCGTGAAGTGGGGAGAGACCACCGCTGATGGCCGGTTCACCGTCCTGCCGATCGTCTGCCTCGGCGCGTGCGACCATGCTCCGACACTCATGATCGATGACGATCTGCATCGCGATGTCGACCCGGACCAGCTGGACTCGGTGCTGGAGAAATACCCATGAGTGGCCAGTTGCCGATGAGCGACGCATCGATGGAACGGCCGCTGACCCGGAACATCCGGCCCGGCGACGAGCCCCTATGGATCGACGCGTATATGCGGGCCGGCGGCTACACGGCATTGCGCAAGGCCGTCGGCGGCATGGCGCCCGATGACATTATCCAGGAGGTGACGGCATCCAAGCTGCGGGGCCGCGGTGGCGCAGGCTTTCCGACCGGCAGAAAATGGGGTCTGGAGCCGACCGGCGGCGACGCACCGTTGCGCAAATACCTCGTCGTCAACGCGGATGAAATGGAGCCAGGCACCTTCAAGGACCGGCTGCTGATGGAGGGCGATCCGCACCAACTGATCGAGGGCACCATCATCAGCGCGTTCGCGATCCAGGCGAACGTCGCCTACATCTTTCTCCGCGCCGAATACACGCTGTCCGGCCAACGCCTGGAACGGGCGATCGGCGAGGCGCACGAGAAGGGCTATCTCGGCAAGAACATCCTGGGATCCGGCTTCGACCTGGAGCTTCACCTGCACCGCAGTGCCGGCCGCTACATCTGTGGCGACGAGACCGCGATGCTGACCGCCCTCGAAGGCAAGCGCGCCATCCCGCGCGCGAAGCCCCCCTACCCGCAGATCAGCGGATTGTGGGGCAAGCCCACGGTCGTCAACAATGTCGAAACCCTCGCCAACGTGCCGCACATCGTCAATCGCGGCGCGGCATGGTTCCGCGGCCTGGCTCTCGGCGAAGACGGCGGCACCAAAATCTACGGCGCCAGCGGCCGCGTGAAGCACCCGGGCGCGTGGGAACTGCCGATGGGCACGACTGTCCGGGAAATCCTCGAGGAGCACGCGGGAGGCATGCGCGACGGCTATGAGCTGCGCGCCTTCCTGCCGGGAGGCGCGTCGACCCGGTTCCTCGGCACGGAGCATCTCGACGTCGCCATGGACTTCGCCTCCGTCGAAAAAGTCGGAAGCCGCCTCGGCACCGGCACGATGATCATCGTCGACGACCTGACCTGCCCGGTCGGGGTGATGCACAACCTGGAGCACTTCTTTGCCCGGGAATCCTGCGGCTGGTGCACGCCCTGTCGCGACGGCTTGCCTTGGGTGGAGCGGCTCCTGGGCGCTATCGAGGCTGGTGAGGGCGAGGCACGGGATCTCGAGATCCTGGCCATGCATGCCGACTTTCTTGGGCCTGGCAGGACGTTCTGCGCACTCGCCCCCGGGGCCATGGAACCGCTTGGAAGCGGGTTGAAACTGTTCCGGGAAGAGCTTGAGCGGCACATCCAACTCAAGCGTTGTCCCTGGAGGTAGCGGATGCCGAGAATCAGCATCGACGGCAAGAGCTACGAGGTGGCCGCCGGGAACAATCTCCTCCACGCCTGCCTCTCCCTGGGCCTGGATGTCCCATATTTCTGCTGGCACCCCGCAATGGGCTCGGTGGGCGCCTGTCGCCAGTGCGCGGTGAAGCAATTCCACGGCGAAGATGACCAGCACGGGCGGCTCGTCATGGCATGCATGATCGCCGCGGACGATGGCACCCGAATCTCGATCGCCGACCCCGAGGCGGTGCAGTTCCGCGCCAGGGGGATCGAATGGGTGATGACCAATCATCCGCACGACTGCCCGGTATGCGAGGAGGGAGGCGAGTGCCATCTCCAGGACATGACGATGATGACGGGGCACGCCTATCGCCGATACCGGTTCAAGAAGCGCACCCACCGGAACCAGTATCTCGGGCCGTTTATCACGCACGAGATGGATCGGTGCATCGCCTGCTACCGCTGCGTCCGCTTCTACAACGATTATGTCGGTGGACACGATTTTGGCGTCTTCGCCGCGCACAATTCCGTCTATTTCGGGCGTCATGAAGACGGCGTTCTGGAAAGCGAGTTCAGCGGCAACCTGGCTGAGGTCTGCCCGACCGGAGTGTTCGACGACAAGACGCTTGCGGAATTCTATGACCGGAAATGGGATCTGCGCGGAACACCGTCGGTGTGCGTCCATTGCGGGCTCGGCTGCAGCACCACGCCGAACGAGCGCTACGGCAAAGTGCGGCGCATCCTCAATCGCTACAATGGCGAGGTCAACGGCTACTTCCTGTGCGATCGCGGCAGATTCGGCTACGGCTTCGTCAACAGCGATCAGCGAATCCGTGAGCCCTTGCTGCGACCGAGCGATAATAACGCGCCGGAACCGGCGGCCAAGGATGTTGTGCTCGCTCGCCTCGCGAAGTGCCTGGCGGGGGGCAGGGCGATTGGAATCGGCTCGCCGCGCGCCTCGCTCGAGGCCAATTTCGCACTGCGCGAGCTGGTCGGCGCCGAGTACTTTTACCTCGGTTTGTCGGATACCGAGCAGGAGCTGCTCGCGCTGATCGTGGAGATCCTGCGGCGTGGCCCGGCACGCAGCCCCTCGCTGAAGGACGCCGAGCAGGCCGACGCGGTGCTGGTGCTCGGCGAAGACGTGCCCGACGCCGCGCCCCGCCTTGCCTTGAGCCTCCGCCAAGCGGTCCGCCGCAAGGCATTCGAGATCGCCGAGACGCTGAAGATCCCGCACTGGCAGGACGGAGCGGTGCGCGATGCCGCCCAACAGGAGCGGAGCCCGCTGTTCATCGCCACGCCGGATGCGACGCGGCTCGATGATGCGGCGGTGCGGACCTTCCGAGCGGCGCCCAACGATCTCGCGCGGCTCGGCCTGGCCGTGGCGCATGAGCTGGATGCCGCTTCACCCGCGGTCCCGGGCCTGCCGGACGATATGGGCACGCTGGCGCGGGATATCGCTGGCGCGCTCAGACAGGCGAAGCGACCGCTGGTCGTGGCGGGCACCGGCTGCGCCAGCGCGGCCGTGATCAAGGCGGCGGCGAACGTGGCCTGGGCGCTATGCCGGGATGGTCGCGCCGCGGAGCTGTGCCTGACAGTGCCGGAGTGCAACAGCCTGGGTCTCGGCTTGATCGGAGGACACAGGCTGGCAGATGCCTTCCAGGCCGTCGAGGACGGTGCCGCGGAGGTAGTCGTCGTGCTGGAGAACGACCTCTACCGGCATGCCGAGCGGACCGTCGTGGACCGCTGCCTCGTACGCGCTCGCCATGTCGTGGTCCTCGACCACCTGCCGCATGACACGGCGCGCAAAGCGGAGATCGTGCTCCCCGCCGGGACATTCGCCGAGGCCGACGGTACCCTGGTGAGCAACGAAGGGCGGGCGCAGCGCTTCTTCCAGCTTCTCGTGCCGGAAGGAACGGTCCAGGAGAGCTGGCGCTGGCTGCGCGACGCCCTCCATGTCATGGGCCGCCCACCTGAGCCGCCGTGGGCGCGCATGGACGACGTCACCGCGGCGTGCGCCAAGGCGCTGCCGGCACTTGCAGCGATCCAGCTTGCGGCGCCGGCTGCGGATTTCCGGGTCAACGGCGCCAAGATTAGCCGAGAGTCGCATCGCTATAGCGGGCGCACCTCGATCCATGCCGCGGCCACGGTGCATGAGCCCAAGCCGCCCGACGATCCGGATACGCCCTT
>JBDTFI010000197.1:0-5309 GCA_039938035.1 Acetobacteraceae bacterium
CGCCGAAGCGAGCGCGAAGGCGCCCATCGTGCCGGTCGCGTAATCGACCGCCGGCGTGCCGAGCTTCACGGGATGCACCGTCTCGGTGCCGGTCATCGCCATGATGCCGGAGGTCGCCTGGATCACATGGTCATAAGCGGTCTGTGACCCGCGCGGCCCGTCCTGCCCGAACGCCGAGAAACTCGCATAAATCAGCCGCGGGTTGATCGCCGACAGCGCCGCGTAGCCGAGGCCCAGCGCCTCGAACGCGCCGGGGCGATAATTTTCCACCAGCACGTCAGCGGTCGCGACGAGGCGGCGGATGATCTCGCGTCCCGCCTCGGTCTTGAGGTCGGCGGTGATGGAGCGTTTGTTCGACGCCTGCGTCAGGAATCCGGTGCCCATCCCGGCGAGGTTCAGCGCCGCGTCGCTGCCGCTGCCCCGACTCTGATCGGGCTCGCCAGGATGCTCGACCTTGATCACGTCCGCGCCGAGCACGCCCAACTGGTAAGCGGCGAAGGGACCGGCGAGCACATGCGTGATGTCGATCACGCGGATCCCCTCGAACGGCCTCATTCCGCGCCTCCCGGCTGATTCCGAAGCAGGCTCGCCCCTCGCCCCGGCAGCGTCAACCGCTTGACGCCTTGCCCGCGTCCCGCCACTTCTCGGCCCATGCCCACCCGCGTCCTGATCGACCATCGGGTTCCGCGCCACCCCGAAAAGGCGCACCGGCCGGACAACCCGATCCAGCGCAAGCCGGACTGGATCCGGGTGAAGGCGCCGACGCATCCGATCTATCACGAGACGCGCCGGCTGATGCGCGAGAACCGGCTGGTCACGGTGTGCGAGGAGGCCGCCTGCCCCAATATCGGGGAGTGCTGGAGCCAGCGCCACGCGACCATGATGATCCTGGGCGACGTCTGCACGCGGGCCTGCGCGTTCTGCAACGTCGCCACCGGCCAGCCGCGCGAACTTGACGCCGACGAGCCGGCGCGCGTCGCCGACGCGGTGGCGAAGCTCGGGTTGCGCCACGTCGTCGTCACCTCGGTCGATCGCGACGATCTGCCCGATGGCGGGGCGGCCCATTTCGCTCGCGTGATCGCCGCCATTCGCGCCGCCGCGCCGGGCACCACGATCGAGGTGCTGACGCCCGACTTCCTCCGCAAACCGGGCGGCATCGAGACGGTGGCCGCGGCGCGCCCGGACGTGTTCAACCACAATTTGGAGACGGTCCCCCGGCTCTACCCGACGATCCGCCCCGGCGCGCGCTATTTCCAGTCGCTGCGCCTGCTCGATCGGGTGAAGCTGCTCGATCCGACGATCTTCACCAAGTCCGGCATGATGGTCGGATTGGGCGAGCAGCGGGGCGAGATCGCGCAGGTGATGGACGATCTGCGGATCGCCGACGTGGATTTCCTGACGCTCGGCCAGTACCTGCAACCAACGGTGAAGCACGCGGCGGTGGATCGCTTCGTCACGCCCGAGGAGTTCGCCGAGTACGCCACGATGGCGCGCGCCAAGGGCTTTCTGCTGGTCTCGGCGACCCCGCTGACCCGCAGCTCCTATCACGCCGACGCCGACTTCGCCGCCCTGCGCGACGCCCGCGCCGCCGCGCACTGAGCGATGCCCACCCACGCCGAGCATCAGCGCGTCCCCTACTCGCCGGAGCAGTTGTTCGACCTCGTCGCCGATGTCGGCCGCTATCCCGAATTCCTGCCCTGGTGCGTCGCCGCGCGGGTGCGCAGCCGCACCGAGACCGAGATCGTCGCCGACCTGACGATCGGCTTCGGCCCGTTCCGCGAGAGCTTCACCAGCCGCGTGACGCTCGACCGCCCGCATCGGGTCGGCGTGCGCTACGAGCGTGGGCCATTCAAATATCTCAACAACCAGTGGGATTTCATCCCGCACCCCGACGGCACCGAGGTGGCGTTCTTCGTGGAGTTCGAGTTCCGCTCCCGCCTGCTGCAAGCGGCGATCGGCGTGGTGTTCAACGAGGCGGTGCGCCGGATGGTGAACGCGTTCCACAAACGCGCCCGCCAGGTCTATGGTCCGCCGGTTCCGGCCGAGGCCGCCCCGTTGGCGCGCGCTGCCGAAGGCTGAGGAGACCTGAATGGCGAATGCCCCCGCCCGCCCCGACAAGTGCCTGCCGTCAGTGCGGGTGAATCTCTATTCGGACACCCAGACCCGCCCGTCACCGGCGATGAAGGCCGCGATGATGGAAGCCGAGGTGGGCGACGAGCAGCACGGCGACGACCCGACGATCGATGCGCTGTGCGACCGCATGGCGGCACTACTAGGCAAGCCGGCGGCGATGTTCCTGCCCAGCGGGACCATGTGCAACCAGATATCCCTGCTGACGCATTGCCGCCCGGGCGACGAGATCATCGCCCACGAGAGCGCGCACATCATCATGGCCGAGGGCGGCGGGCCGGGCGCGCTCGCCAGTGCCTCGGTGCTCGGGTTAGCCGGCGCGCGGGGCCAGTTCGACACCGACACCCTCGGCGCGGCGATCCGCGAGCGCCGCCGCAATTCCCCTCCGCAGACGCTGGTCGCGGTCGAGCAGACGGCGAACTGGGGCGGCGGCTCGGTCTGGCCACTGGAACAGTTGAACGCGGTGCTCGATCGGGCGCACGACGAAGGCATGGCGACGCACATGGACGGCGCGCGGCTGATGAACGCGGTCGTCGCCGCCGGCGTGCCGGCGCGTGAGATGGTCGCCGGCTGCGATTCCGTGTGGCTCGACTTCACCAAGGGACTGGGCGCGCCGCTAGGCGCGGTGCTGTGCGGATCGGCGGAATTCATCGACGCGGCATGGCGCTGGAAGCAACGCCTCGGCGGGTCCTTGCGCCAGGCCGGCATCTGCGCCGCTGCGTGCCTCTATGCGCTCGACCACAATGTCGCACGCCTCGCCGAGGATCACGAGAACGCGCGGGCGCTGGCGCGCGGGCTGGCGCAAATCCCCGGGATCGCGGTGGAAACGCCCGAAACCAACCTGGTGTTCTTCGATGTCGCCGAGACCGGGCTGACGGCGGAGGCGTTGGAGACGCGGGCGCGCGCGGCCGGCGTGATGATTTCCGTCATGGGCCGCACCCGCGCGCGCGCCTGCACGCACCTCGACGTAAATCGCGCCGGGATCGACGAGGCGGTGGCGGTAATCCGGCGCGCGCTTTCAGCGTAGAGCCGGGCGCGACAGCATCGCGATCTCCGACACCAGCTTGCGCGTCATCGCCTCGCCGAAGCTCTGGAAATCATGCACCACCAGCACGAAGCTGCCGGGGCCGCCGGTGACGTTCTCCCGGTAGTAGTGATCGAGGCCGCCCGGCGGCTGGACATGCGCGAAGGTCCAGGACACCGGATGGTCGTTGATGATCGCCAGGCCGTTGATGGTGACGCCGGCCGCCACGGCCTGATCGCGTGCCTCGGTAATCTCCCGCCCGGCATTGTTGGTGCCGTCGCCGCACACGTCGATCACCCGCCGCAAGGGGGCCACCGGCGCTTCCGCCAACATCTGCATCGCGCGATCGATGCCGGCGCTGATCGCGGTACGACCCCAGAAGGAGCGCGGGGCGGCGAGCAGCTTGTCGGCGAAGCCATGCGCGGAGGCCGCATCCTTTATGGTGGTCCAGTCCAGCACCGTGTGGACCTGCCCCTCGCCGGCAAACTCCACGTAGGAGACGGTGATCGCCCCGCTCATGCCGCCGCCGATCGCGGCGACGACGCGCGAATCGGTAAAGGCAGTGGCATAGCCCTGCTTCTCCAAGGCAAACTCGGAATCATCAATACTGCGCGAGACGTCGGTGACCAGCACCAGCGCGATATCGACGGCGGGCGGGCTGCTGGGGGCGGGCGCGGCGCCAAGGCAAACCAGGCAAGCGAGCAGGGCAAAAACGAGGCGCATGGGACGCATCCCTGAACCGACCGGCCGGCGAAGTGTCGATCCGCCGTGCCGGCGGGTCAACGCAATTCGGTCGCCAACGGCAGGCCGACATAGTTCTCCGCCAGCGCACGCGAGGCGGCCTCCGATCCCGCGAGATAGGCAAGCTCGGCCGCCTGCACCCGCTGCTCGAACGGGGAGTGGGTGGCGAAGCGGTGCAGCATCGACGTCATCCACCAGGAGAACCGCTGCACCTTCCAGACACGGGCGAGGCAGGTCGCGGAATAGGCGTCCAGCAGATCGGTGCGGCCGGCCTTGAACCAGGCGCCCAGCGCGCGCGCCAGCACCGCGACGTCGGCGGCGGCGAGGTTGAGGCCCTTGGCGCCGGTGGGCGGCACGATATGCGCGGCATCGCCCAGCAGGAACAGTTTGCCCGATTGCATCGGCTCCACGACGAAACTTCGCATCGGCGTGACGCCCCTTTGCAGTATCCTGCCGCGATTGAGCGTGAAGCCGGCGCATTCGGTGCGGGTGTCGAGTTCGTCCCAGATGCGCGCATCGGACCACGCCGACAGGTCTTCGTCCGGCGCGCATTGCAGATACAGACGGGTCACGCTCGGCGAGCGCATCGAGGCCAGCGCGAAGCCGCGCGCGTGACTGGCGTAGATCAGCTCCTCGCACGACGGCGCGGCTTCCGCGAGGATGCCGAGCCAGCCGAACGGATACTCCCGCTCGAACACACGCAGTTGCGCGGCGGGAATCGCGGGACGGCAGACGCCGTGGAACCCGTCGCAGCCGGCGATCACGTCGCATGTCAGCTCCCGCGTGCGCCCGGCCTGGCGGAATGCGATACGCGGTGCGGCGTCGAAGTCGAGCGGGGCGATCGCCTCCGCCTCGAACAGGATCGTCCCGCCGGCGGCGAGGCGCTCGGCGATCAGGTCTTGGACGATCTTGTGCTGGCTGTACACGCTCACGTGTCGCCCGGTCAGCGCGGCGAAGTCGATCCGATGATCGTGCGCGTCGAACCGCAACCGAATGCCGTGATGCGCGATGGCCTCCCGGCCCATCCGCGCGCCCAAACCGGCGTCGATCAGCAGCTCCTCGGTCGTCTGCTCCAGCACGCCGGCGCGAATACGGTGCTCGACGTGCTCGCGCGTACGCGCCTCCAGCACGACGGAGTCGATGCCCGACAGACGCAGCAGGTGCGAGAGCAGCAGCCCGGCCGGTCCCGCGCCGACGATTCCAACTTGGGTTCGCATGCGGCCTCCTCGCGCAATGTATCAGCTCACCCCCGACGGGCGAGCGCCATCGCCCGCCGCTCCACGGTGCCGGGGGCATCGAGCGGCGTGGCGGCGAACACGGTCTCCGTGAAGCTCCACCACGGAACCACCCCTCCCCCTAACCCCCTCCCGCAAGGGGAGGGGGGACTCACCCAATGCCGTCCCCCCTCCCTTTG
>JBDTFI010000198.1:0-6834 GCA_039938035.1 Acetobacteraceae bacterium
GTCCGCCACCCCGATCGTCCCGACTGGGGCGACGGTCAGGTGCAATCCGTCATCGGCGCGCGCGTGACGGTGAATTTCGAGAATGCGGGAAAGCTTCTCATCAACACGGACCTCATCGTGCTGGAGACGCTGGACGTCGAACCGCCGGCCTGATCTCCGGCCAAGGGCTTGATCGTCGGGGGGGAACGGCGCACCTCAAGTCCATGAATGCGATGATTGATCCGTTCGGCCGGGCCATCACCTATCTGCGGGTTTCCGTGACCGACCGTTGCGACCTCCGCTGCGTCTATTGCATGGCGGAGGAGATGACGTTCCTGCCCAAGCGCCACCTGCTGACGCTGGAGGAGCTGGAGCGCATCTCCGCCGCCTTCATCGGCCTCGGCACGCGCAAAATCCGCCTCACCGGCGGTGAGCCACTGGTCCGCCGTGACGTGCTGACCCTCGTGGAGCGGCTCGGCCGCAGGCTCGGCGGCGGCCTCGATGAGCTGACGCTCACCACCAACGGCACCCAGCTCTCCCGCTATGCCGAAGACCTGTATCGCGCCGGGATGCGCCGGGTGAACGTCTCGCTCGACTCCCTCGACCCGGCGACCTTCACCGCCCTGACGCGGCGCGGGCGGGTCGAGCAGGTGTTGGAGGGCATCTTCGCCGCCAAGCGCGCCGGACTCGCCGTCAAGATCAACGCGGTGGCGATGCGCGGGGTGAACGAGGACCATTTCGACGACCTGATCATTTGGTGCGGCCAGCACGGCTTCGACCTCTGCCTGATCGAGACGATGCCGATGGGCGAGATCACCGAGGACCGCACCGACCAGTACCTGCCGCTGTCGATCGTGCGCGGCCGGCTGCGCCGGCGCTGGACGTTGACCGAGACCCCGTATCGCACCGGCGGCCCGGCGCGCTATTTCGACATCGCCGAGACCGGGCGGCGCCTCGGCTTCATCACCCCGATGACCCATAATTTCTGCGAAAGCTGCAACCGCGTCCGCCTGACATGCACCGGAACGCTCTACATGTGCCTCGGCCAGGACGACCAGGCCGATCTGCGGAGCGTGCTGCGCGATGGAGCGAGTGACGCCGAACTCGAAACGGCGATCCGGGAGGCGATTTCCCGCAAGCCCAAGGGCCACGACTTCGTCATCGACCGCCGCCAGGACCGCCCGGCGGTCGCCCGCCACATGAGCGTGACGGGCGGGTAGCGACCTCAGCTTCGGGTGATGTGGTGGCGTGCGCTGGCGTGGACGATCCGCGCGTGGCCATGCCGATGGGCATATGCGTGGCGATAGAGGCGCCGCGGGCCCGGCATCTCGGCGACCTCCTCATCGTCATCGGCTACCCCGCGTAGATCGGCAGGCGCCGGATTGAGTATCGGCCGGGGCGCCGGCATCCGGGCGGATGCTAGCAGCACGCCGTTGTCACGCCGGGCGTAGATGAAACCGTAGGTCGGGTAGACGCTGCCGAAATCGCCGGTCCGGCCAAGTCCCACCCGGACCGCGCTCCAATCATTGTTCGCCGACACGTCCACGACGGGAACCCCGCGGGAGATGCCGCCGTGCGGCCAATTCGCCTGGTCGACCTCGATCTCGCGGCGAGAGAGGACGCGACTGACCACGGCGACGTGGCCCAGGCGCATGTGACGGTTGGCCTCGAAGTTCAGCACGCTGCCGGGCTCGGGCATGTGGCCGCGGGCATAGAGCCCGGCTGCATTGTCCCACCACTCCCAGGCGTTGCCCGCCACGTCGATGCCCGAGTTCTCACGGGCGAACGGAACACAGGAAATTGAGACGCGATGCGCGACATGGCGGTAGTTACCGGCGGCCGTGTGGTGGCGATAATGTGCTTCTGCCTGGTGCGGCTCTATCGTCGCGCCCAGCGCTAAAATCGAACACAAAATCAACCACTTGCCGCCGGGCGTCCCTGCGTGCATCCACTTAGCCTCCGTGGTTTCCGGCCCCAAGCCTTGTGTTTGGGTAGGCCCAGCGTTGCAGGCCTGACAACCCGCAAAAGCACGGAGACTCGCGTGAAGCGCGAATTTACCCCATACGGGGGTGTGGATAAGCCGCTCGATGCGGAGTATCGTCCTATCTTCCCACAACCGTGGCGTGTAAGAGTTCACGACTCGGCGGAATGCGATCGCGACCTCCTCCCATCACGGGACTACGCAGGTAGTGCGAAGGCCGGGTGACGGGAGCAAGCCCGGACAGACATTCAGCGGACGGCGGCCAATCGGGCCTGGCGCGCCGCTCGCGGTCCTCGGGCGACCATCCGCGTGGCATCGAGGTCGGCGAGCACCCGCTCTACCGCCGGATCGTCGGCTGGTCCAAACGTCGCGTGGTGGTGGCGCGCGCGGGCCGCGATCTCGGCGGCCAGCAGGCGCAAGCCGATCGCCTCGGCGGCGTGCTCGGCGAGGCGTCCGCCATCCAACGCCGCCGCGACCCTGGCCGCGCCCGCTTCCAGCACGGCGGTCAGCGCGACCAGCCCGCCCAGCGCGTGCGCATCCCCACCCAGGCGTCCGACCAGGAACCGCAAGGCGCCGCCCAGCGCGGACAACCCGACCGCGTCCTCCACGTCGCGGAAGGGCAGCGCCATCGTCTCGTAGGCGATGCCGGGCGCGCCGAGCAACGCGGCGGCGGGAACCTCGCAGTCGCGCAGCGACAGCCCGCAATGGCGAGTCTCGGTCGGATGGATCGCGAGCCCGGGCGTGTCGCGCGGGACCAGGAAGGCGCCGTAGCGTTTGCGGCCGTCCTCGGTCGCCATGATCGCCAGCACGATGAAGACGGCGGCGAACGGGCCATTGCTCGCCCATGCCTTTTCCCCAGTCAGCCGCCAGCCGTCACCCGACGACTCGGCCCGCGTGCTCAGGTGCTTGGGGTGCGCGCCGACGCCGGGCTCGGAGATCGCGACGGCAGCGGTGCGGCGCAGCCAGGTCGCCCGCTGGAGCGCGGTGCCGAAGCCCGCGATGAAGAACCGCGCGACCACCTGGCGGCCGGCGAACGCGCCGGCCCGGTCCAACCGGCCGGTGCGGGCGACCAACGCCGCCTCGGCGCGCGCGATCGCGGCGTAGCCATCGGTTCCGAGGCCGATATCCAGCAGCGCATCGAGGCCGACGAACGGGTCGTCCATCGGGCGCCCGTTACGCCGCTTTCTTGGCGAGCATTCCCTGCGCGATCAGCGTCTCGGCGATCTGCACCGCGTTCAGCGCCGCGCCCTTGCGGAGGTTGTCGGACACGCACCAGAACGAGAGGCCGTGCTCCACCGTAGGGTCCTTGCGGATGCGGCTGACATAGACCGCGTCCTCGCCGGCGGATTCGAGCGGCGTCATGTAGCCGCCGTCCTCGCGGTGATCGACCACCTCGATGCCCGGCGCCTCGCGCAGCGCGGCGCGCGCCTCGCCGACCGTCACCGGACGCTCGAAGGCGACATTGACCGCCTCGCCGTGACCGATGAAGACGGGGACGCGGACGCAGGTGGCGTGGACCAGGATGTCGGGATCGAGGATCTTGCGGGTCTCCACCGCCATCTTCCACTCCTCCTTGGTCGAGCCATCCTCCATGAAACTGTCGATATGGGGAATGCAGTTGAAGGCGATTTCCTTGGTGAACTGCTCGGACTTACCGGATTCGTGAACGAACACCGATTTGGTGTGCGTGTACAGCTCGTCCATGCCCTCTTTTCCGGCGCCTGACACCGACTGATAGGTGGCGACCACGACACGGCGGATCTTGAAGCGGTCGTGCAGCGGCTTCAGCGCGACGACCATCTGGATGGTGCTGCAATTCGGGTTGGCGATGATGTTGCGCCGGGCGAACTTCGCCAGATGGTGCGGGTTGACCTCCGGCACCACCAGGGGAACGTCCGGTTCCATGCGGAACTGGCTGGTGTTGTCGATCACCACGCAGCCTGACGCCGCCGCGCGCGGGGCGTGGATCGCCGAGACCGCCGCGCCGGGACTGAACAAGGCGATGTCCCAGCCGCGGAAGTCGAAACTGTCGAGCGCCTTGACCTTCAGCACCTGCTTGTCGCCGAACGACACCTCGGAGCCGGTCGAGCGGCCCGACGCGATCGCGGCGATCTCGTCGACGGGAAACCGCCGCTCGGCGAGCGTCTTCAGCATCTCGCGCCCGACCGCCCCGGTGGCGCCGACGACCGCGACCCTGTAGCCCATCTCATTCTCGCTCCTGCAAACGCGGCCCGTCGCCGCGCAACGGCGCTAGGTATATGCGGGAGCAGTCGGCGGCAAGCATTTCGCAACCCCGACCCAGGGGGAGGGCCAGCCCTTTCGGACTGGCCCCGCCCCTTACCGCCGGCGTATAATGATCTTGACTTTGATGGTCACGATCACCGTGATCGACAGCAAGAGACAGCCATGGTACGACATGGGTGTTCTGCTCTGAGCGGCGGTCCGGGCCTGTCCCGCCCGCCGCTTTCCTTTTGGCCCTCCGGTTCTTCAGATAGAGTGAATCGGCTTAGACGGACAGGAGGCTCCTTATGCGCGAGATCGGACACTTTATCGCCGGCAAGATGGTGGCCGGTAGCAGCGGACGGTACGGGGACGTGTTCAACCCCGCCCTCGGCGAGGTCGCCGCCAAGGTCGCGCTAGCCTCCGCCGCCGAGGTGGATCAGGCCGTCACCGCCGCCGCCCGCGCCTATCCCGCCTGGGCGGCGATGCCGTCGATGCGCCGGGCGCGGGTGATGTTTCGCCTGCGGGACCTGCTGGAGCGCGACCGCGTCCGGTTGTCGGCCGCCATCACCGCCGAGCACGGCAAGGTGCTGTCCGACGCCGATGGCGAGGTGCAGCGCGGCCTCGAGGTGGTCGAGTACGCCTGTGGCATCCCGTCGCTTCTGAAGGGCGAATACACCGAGCAGGTCGGCACCGGCATCGACGCATGGTCGGTGCGCCAGCCACTCGGTGTGGTCGCCGGCATCACGCCGTTCAACTTCCCCCTGATGGTGCCGCTGTGGATGATTCCGGTGGCGCTCGCCGCCGGCAATTGCTTCATCCTCAAGCCGTCCGAGAAGGACCCGTCGGCCTCGCTGATCCTCGCCGAGCTGCTGGCCGAAGCCGGCCTGCCCGAGGGCGTGTTCAGCGTCGTCCAGGGCGCGAAGGAAGCGGTCGAGGCGATCATCGCCCATCCCGGCATCAGCGCGGTCAGCTTCGTCGGCTCCACGCCGATCGCGCGTCTGATCCACCGCGCCGCCAGCGAACAAGGCAAGCGCGTGCAGGCCTTGGGCGGGGCGAAGAACCATCTCGTCATCATGCCGGACGCCGACCTCGACGACGCGGCTGACGCGCTGATGGGCTCGGCCTACGGCGCCGCTGGGGAGCGCTGCATGGCGGTCTCCGTCGCGGTCGGCATCGGCGCGGCCGCCGACAAGCTGATCGATCGGCTGGAACCGCGCATACGCGCGCTGAAGATCGGGCCGGGCACCGACGATCAGGCGGAGATGGGGCCGCTGATCACCGGCGAGCATCGCGAGAAGGTCGCCGGCTACATCGACGCCGGCGTGCGCGAGGGCGGCAGCCTCGTGGTCGACGGGCGCGGCGTGAAGCTACAGGGCTACGAGAGCGGGTTCTTCATGGGCGGGTCGCTGTTCGACCGTGTGGAGCCCGGGATGCGCATCTATCAGGAGGAGATTTTTGGCCCCGTTCTGGACGTGGTGCGCGCGCCGGACGTCGCCACCGCTCTCAGGCTGGTGAACGAGCATCCGTTCGGCAACGGCGTGTCGATCTACACCTCCCACGGCGGCACCGCGCGCGACTTCGCCGCCAACGTGCAGATCGGCATGGTCGGCGTGAACATCCCGGTGCCAGTGCCGATGGCGTTCCACAGCTTCGGTGGCTGGAAGAACTCGCTGTTCGGCGACCATCACATCTATGGGCCGGAGGGCGTGCGCTTCTACACCCGCTACAAGGCGGTCACGCAGCGCTGGCCGAGCGGCGCGCGCGCCGGGGCGGAGTTCGCGATGCCGACGCCGGGGCGGTAGCGGCGACGATCAGGCCCGCGAGACCGCCGGCCGCAGGGCCTCGGCGGCCGGCGGCCGGACGAACACCGCGACCGACAGGGCACCGAGCACGGCGATCGCGCCGGTCAGCACGAAGGCGCTGGTGAACGAGCCGCTGGCCTGCACCATGTAGCCGGTCGCCGCCGGGGCCACGATGCCGGCGAGGTTGGCGATCAGATGGACGAAGCCGCTGACGCCGCCGACGCGGCCCTTCTCGATCGTGTCGAGGATGTTCGCCCAGTAGGTGTTCCCGGTCAGATACATGAAGAACACCGACACCGTCATCAGCGCCACCGCCGAACCGACGCTGGTGACCTCACCGGCGAATGCCACGCACACGGCGGCGATCAGCAATCCACCGACCAGCACGATCTTGCGCGACAGGATCGCGTTGCCGGTCATCCGGTAGATCGCATCGCAGACCATGCCGCCGCCGGCCAGGCCGATGAAGCCGAGCAGCCAGGGGATCGCGCTGACGAAGCTCATGGACTTGATGCTGAGATGCTGCTGCATCGTCAGGTAGCTCGGAAACCACGACAGGAAAAAATACAGGATGTAGGCGTAGCCGAAGAAGGCGAAGGCGGTGGCGAGCACGCCGGGACGCATCAGCAATGTGCCCAGCTTCGCCGGTGGCCCGCCGCTCGGCACCGCCGGATCGGCGGCGATCTCGGCGCGTTCGGCGGCGCTCGTCAGCCTGTTCTGCTCCGGCCGGTCGGTGACGAGCGCCATCCAGGCGATTGCCCAGCACAGGCCGATGATGGCGATGACGACGAACGACACCCGCCAGCCGTACGACAGCGCGATGAAGCCGACGATCGGTCCGGCGATGGC
>JBDTFI010000199.1:0-2554 GCA_039938035.1 Acetobacteraceae bacterium
GCGAGGCCGTGCCGCTCGATCGTGTATTTCAGGCGGGCGTGCTTGCGGTCGGCGCGGTCGCCCCAATCGCGCTGCACGGTCACGATTTGCTCGCAAACCGAAAGCACCTGCTCGGGGCGGCAGAAGCTGATCAAATCGCCGGTGCGGGGGAACGTGTCGGGTTCACCGTGCGTCATGCCCATGCCACCGCCGACCGCGACGTCGTAGCCGAGGATGGCGCCGTTCTCGATGATTGCGATCAGCCCGACCTCGTGGGCGAAGGCGTGGACGTCGTTTGACGGCGGCACGGCGATGGCGATCTTGAACTGTCGCGGCAGATAGGCGCGGCCGAGGATCGGCTCGTCCTCCTCCTCCCAGCCGGCGACCTGCTCGCCGTCGATGAAGATGTCGTGCCAGGCGCGCGAACGAGGGCGCAGATGCTCGCTGAGCGCGCGTGCCATCGCCAGCGCGTCGGCGTGGACCGCCGAGCGGTACGGGTTCGGCGTGCAGATGACGTTGCGGTTGACGTCCCCGCAGGCGGCCATCGTGTCCAGCATCGCTGCGTTGATCGCCTGGATCGCCGGCTTCAGGTTGGACTTGATGATGCCGTGGAACTGAATGGTCTGCCTCGTGGTCAGCCGCAAGGTGCCGTTGCCGCGCACCGCCGCCATGTCGTGCATGGCGATCCATTGGCGCGGCGTCAGCACGCCGCCGGGGACGCGCAGGCGGGCCATGAAGATGAACGCCTTTTCCATCTTCTTCTTGGCGCGTTCCGGGCGCAGGTCGCGGTCGTCCCGCTGGTAGATGCCGTGGAACTTCGTAAGCTGCATGTCGTCCTCGGCGATGGCGCCGCTGCTGCGGTCGGCGAGGCCCTCGGCGATGGTGCCGCGCAGGAAGTTGCTGTTCGCCTTGATCGCCTCGTTGCGCGAGAGGGTTGTCATGCGAGGTGCCTCTGATGGATGCCGCATTCGGTTTTCATGCGCCCGGCCCAGCGGCCGGCGCGCGGGCTTTCGTCGGGACGGACCGCGCGGGTGCAAGGAGCACAGCCGATCGAGCGGAAGCCGCGCGCCGTGAGCGGGTGCCGCGGCAGATCATGGCGTTCGAAATGGGCGAGGACATCGGCCGCACTCCACCCGGCAAGAGGATTCAATTTCACCCGCCCGCCCGGCTCGTGCTCGATCGCCTCGATCGCGCCGCGCTCGCCGCCTTGGAACTGCTTGCGCCCGGTGATCCAGGCATCGAACCCGGCGAGCGCGGCCTCCAGCGGCTCCACCTTGCGCCGCGAGCAGCACAAGTCAGGGTCGTCGCGCCACAGATCGCCGCGTGGATCGACCCTGGTGAGCCGCGTCGGATCGGGATGCGCGGTCCGGAGATCGCGCAGGCCGAGCCAGTCCGCCAGTGTCTCGCGGTAGCGCAGCGTCTCGACGAAAAGCTTGCCGGTGTCGAGGAAGATCACCGGGATGGTCCGGTCGACCTCGGCGACCATATGCAGCAACACCGCGCTCTCCGTGCCGAAGGAGGAGACGAGCGCGATGCGACCCTGGAAGCGCTCGACCGTCGCCAGCAACAGATCTTCCGCGCGCATCAATAGACGTCCCGAAGGTACTGGCCGCCCTGTTGCAGGCCGCGCAGCCAGCCGGCGGCGTCCTGACCCGATTGGTCCTCGCCGATCCGCAGCAAGGTGGCGTGGACGTCCTTGGCCATCGCGGTGGCGTCGCCGCACATGTAGAGGATCGCGCCGTCGGCGAGCCAGCGGAACAGCTCGCGCCGGGCCTGCCACATGCGATGCTGGACATAGATCGTCTCCGGCTGGTCGCGCGAGAACGCGACATCCATGCGCGAGAGCACGCCGGATTTCAGCCAGTCCTGGAACTCGAGCTGGTAGAGGAAGTCGTGGGTGAAGTTGCGCGCCCCGAAGAACAGCCAGCTCGGGCCTCGCGCGCCAACCGCCTCCCGCTGCTGGAGGAAGGCGCGGAACGGTGCGACCCCAGTGCCCGGCCCGACCATGATGATGGGGCGGTCGGCGTCGGCCGGCAGGCGGAAATGCTGGTTGCGCTTGACGAAGACCGGGAGGCGCTCGCCCACCGCACGCCGCTCCGCCATATCGACCGAGGCGACACCGTGGCGCGCGCGGCCGTGGCTGTGCCAACGCACGGCGCCGACCAGCAGATGCGCCTCATCGCCCAACAGGGCGCGGCTGGAGGCGACCGAGTAATAGCGCGGCGGCAGCGGGCGCAGCAGTGAGGTGAGTTGTTCGGTCGAGAGACGGGCGGGCGCGACGGCGAGCAGGTCGATCACCTGGCGGTCGCGGACGAAGGCGGCGGTGCGCCCAGCGTCGGTGGCGATCGCTAGCAACTCCGCGTCCCCCGGTCAGCCCGGCGTAGGCACCGACCTGGGCGCTCGTGAGCGTGGTGATGTCGAGCTTGTCGCGGAGTTGGTCGTGCAGCGCGGTATCGCCGTCGAGGCCCGCGGCGCGCAGCAAATCCTCGATGAGAGCGGGGTCGTTGGTCGGCAGGACGCCGAGCGAGTCGCCCGGTTCGTAGGCGAGGCCGGCGCCCGCCACCGACAACTCGAC
>JBDTFI010000200.1:0-5561 GCA_039938035.1 Acetobacteraceae bacterium
CGGCTTGGACGAAGACGGCCGGGACGGAGAAACAGCGCTCGACCGAACCGAGAAACACCGGCACGATGGGCGTGACGGCAACCAAGGACTCTACTTTTGAGTGGAGGGAAGAAGGGGCTCAGGTCAGACTTCATCGGCGAACGTCTTGATCCGGCGCCGCTCATAGCTCTTCTTCCATTAACGGCTGTGCGCCCAAAACAGAAAGGTGATCCACTGGGACCAACTCGGGATGGCAAGACGCCGCGCGCCAAGATAGGATACTGTGGATTTCAGACGGATGATAAAGTACCAACAAAAACCCCAAACGACCATGCAAAATTTCTTATCAAGGTCATTTCTAATCATCTTAATGAGATACGGTCTATAATGTCCGCGCAGTCATTGGCCTGGAAAGCCGTATTGTTCGAGGGTTCATCGGAGGGACAGCGCTTCTCCGACCTCGACCCGGAAATCTTCCGTAGAGCGGATGAACTGGGGTTGCCTCTTTCATTCGAAAAGGCAATAATTGTCGCCCCCGATGTTGGCCCGGGCGAACCATAGCCGCACAGCTCGGTGGGGCCTGCCGGAACGGGATATCGCGTCCCTCAAAGATCGAAATCTTGCCATGCCGATAACGTGACATCTATACTTGATTTTGTTCCTTCTGGTTTCAAGCGACGTGATGGCATCCCCTGCCCGTGGTCCGGCCAGGCTCGGAGGGCATTTGCTCGACGAGGCTGGTCTTTTCGACGGGAATCCGTCCGATCTGGCGGAGTTGGTTCCAGGGGACGGCGGATGGAAGCTCGATATTCCGGCGAGTTCCCCCGAAGGCTACTTGCTGGGCTGTCGGTACAAAAAGACGTCAAGAACTATTTCAGTCCGCATCGACCGGATGCCAAGTTCTGCGGTTTCGACGGTCGCAACGTCTGGTGCCGCTGAAGCCATCAGCGCCGTCAAATTCTCCGTTGGGGCACCATCCGCAAGCATCGCTGAGTCCAGCGTCGCAGGCGCCTCGGCCAGTAGCGATCTACCCGAGCACATGCTCCACCTTCTGCGCCGTCTCCGCCGCGATCATCTCGGCGACGATTCGCCGATGACAATGCGCCGGGTCGTGCTCGAAGCACAGCAGGCAGCTTCGATGTTCGCGGGCAAGCATCGTCGCCTCGGCGAGTGCCGCCTGCGGCTCGTCGCCCTGCATGTGGGCGCGGAAGATCGTCTCCATCCGCTCCGGATGGCCGGCGCGCACCGCGATCCGCCCCGCTTTCGGCGTACCGAGGGGTTGCAGATGCACATAGCCGATCCCCCGGGTGTCCAGCCCGGCGGCGAGTTGGCGTTTGGAGAAGCCCGGCTTGCGCGAGGCGGCGACCGCGCGCACGTCGATCAGCAGCATGACTTTCGCTTCGACCAGCGTGTCCAGCACGGCGTCGATCGTCGTGCCTTCGTAGCCGATGGTCAGCAACTCCGTCACGCGGCCAGCCAGTCCTCGACCAGCCTCCGCGCGATGGAATCGCCGCGCGGCAGCATGAAGCCATGTCGGTCGGGGTCGCGGACCTCTGCGCGGCTGAACCAGCGGACGTCGATCAGCTCGGTCTGATCGACCACGATCTCCTCAGTCAGCCCCTCGCCGTAGTAGCCGAGCATGATGTTGCCGGGGAACGGCCAGGGTTGGCTCGAATGATACCAGACGTCGCCGACGCGGACGCCTGATTCCTCGAACACCTCGCGCCGCACCGCCTCCTCCAGGCTTTCGCCCGGCTCCAGGAAGCCCGCCAATGTCGAGTACATGTTGGCGCGGGGGAACCGCTGCGAGTGGCCGAGCAGGATGCTGTCTTCGCGGGTGATCAGCATGATGACGGCGCAATCGGTGCGCGGGAAATGATCGGTCCCGCACGCCATGCAGTGCATGACGTGCCCGGCCGACTTCACCTCGCATGCCGCGCCGCAGACGCCGCAGAAACGGTGGCGCGATCGCCAGTGCAGCAAGCCGCGCGCGTGGGCGAGCACCGCCGCCTCGGGGCGCGGCTCGCCCCAGCCGACGGAGCGGATATCGACGAAGCTTCCCGCCAGCCCGGCCAGCAGCGGCGAGGGGTCGTCGGCGGCGCTGACATCGACGGCGAACAGCGCCTGCCCGTCGAGCAGGCCCAGAAACGCCCACGCGCTGCCGTCCATCCGCAACGCGCCGGCGGCTTCGGCCGCGACGTAGATCGCCTCCGGCCGCTTCTCCTCCATTCCCGCGACCAGATTGCGGCTGCGCCAGACCGGGACGAACAACGATCGTGGGTCGGCGAGGCGCGCCTCGATCCACGCGGCGTCCTCCCGCCGCTCCCCGGCGCGGTCGAGCGGGCTGGCGGAATAGACGTTCGGACGGGTGGCGGCGATGAGGGGCACGGGGCGCTCGGATGCTGCGGAGGGTTGAAAACGTGACACGGGCGGCGGCGGCGGACAATGCGAGGAGTGCCTTGCGGCTCGCTCACGAGAGACGATGTATGGGCTCAAATGAGGAGGGCGATCATGGCGAGCGCCGCAACGGGTTACGCCGGGCTGTCGCTGAGCCGGGAGGTCGAGAAGGGCTTGCCGATGTCGGCGCTCGATCAGCTCGTGCGATCCCTGGCGCCGAACGACGCGAGTTTCGCGTTCCG
Source organism: Acetobacteraceae bacterium (assembly GCA_039938035.1). Lineage (GTDB taxonomy): Bacteria > Pseudomonadota > Alphaproteobacteria > Acetobacterales > Acetobacteraceae > DATFDN01. Next base: position 2,619 of record JBDTFI010000200.1, read on the forward strand.
CCTGGTCCCTCGGGCGACCCTGGCCCGCCGCCGGTCCGGCGGCGCCAGAGCAGCGCGGCTGTCGCCGGCCGAGGGCGCCCGCGTGGCCCGCCTCGCCACGGTCTGGGAAATGGCGCGGGATATCTGGAAAGACGACAAGCACGCCCGCGAGTTCCTATTCCGCCCGCACATGCTGCTCGACGGACAGCGTCCGGTGGACCTGGTGCTGGCGAACGAGTTCGGCGGCCGGCTGGTCGAGGAGCTCCTTGGACGGCTTCAGTACGGGACGGCCATTTGACGGGCCAACGGCTGGACCGCGTGCTGACCGCGTTCAGGATCGGCGACCCGGAAGGTGCGTTCCCTATCTTCGACGCGAACGGCTCCAAGCTCTTTCCGGGCCGCTGGAACACCGCCGAGGCGCCGATCATCTACGCTTCGGAGCATTACTCGACGGCGATGCTGGAAAAATTGGCGGGGAGCAATGGCGAATTGCCGCCCAACCAGCATTACATCGACATCACGATCCCCAATGGCCTCTCCTACGAGATGCTGGACCCCGCCCGTCTGCGAGACTGGGATCACCCTTCGTTCAACGCGGCGAGGGCATTCGGCGAGACATGGCAGCGCGAACGCCGCTCGGCCTTGCTACTGGTTCCGAGCGTGATCGCCCGGATCGAACTCAACATCCTCATCAATCCCGAACATCCTTCTTTCCCTTCGATCACCCACGGGCTGCATCGTCCGGTCTGGTGGGATCGCCGGCTATTCCGTGCGCTGGGCACCCGTCGCTTGCCGCAGCACCCGCGAGCCGGCATATAAAGCGCGGGAGGTCGGCATGGACGGGCGCCTTGCCAACCCGGTCAGGTCCGGAAGGAAGCAGCCGCAGCGAGTTTCCGCTCGGGTTATGCCCGGCCTCCCACCTCGCACTCTCGAAGGGTCAGGCCTAAACGCGCATGTCCGGCCTGTTCCAGGACGATCCGCCGCAAGACGCGCCACCGCCTGGGCCCGGGCTATTCGGCGATAGCGGTCCCGCGCCCTACCGGGTGCTGGCGCGCAAATACCGCCCGGCCACATTCGACGACCTGATCGGGCAGGAGGCGATGGTTCGCACCCTGCGGAACGCCTTCGCGATCGGACGGGTAGCGCACGCCTTCATGCTCACCGGGGTGCGCGGCGTCGGCAAGACCACGACGGCGCGCATCATCGCCCGCGCGCTCAATTGCATCGGCCCGGACGGGACCGGCGGGCCGACCGCCGATCCGTGCGGGGTCTGCCCGAACTGCATCGCGATCCTCGCCGACCGCCATCCCGACGTGGTGGAGATGGACGCCGCCTCGAATACCGGGGTCGACGACGTGCGCGAGATCATCGAGGCGACGCGGTTTCGCCCGATGCAGGCCCGCGCCAAGGTCTTCGTCATCGACGAGGTTCACATGCTGTCGCGCAACGCCTTCAACGCGTTGCTGAAGACGCTGGAGGAGCCGCCGTCGCATGTGACCTTCGTGTTCGCCACCACCGATCTGCGCAAGGTGCCGATCACCGTCCTGTCGCGCTGCCAGCGCTTCGATCTGCGCCGGGTGCGAATCGCCGAGTTGTCCGCCCACTTCACCCGCGTCGCCGCCGCCGAGGGCGTGGCGGCGGAGCCGGCGGCGCTCGACCTGATCGCGCGCGCCGCCGACGGCTCGGTGCGCGACGGACTTTCCCTCCTCGATCAGGCGATCGCGCGGGCCGAGGACGGCGTCATTGCGGCCGATGTCGCCGACATGCTGGGTCTTGCTGATCGGGAAGCCATCTTCGACCTGCTGGAGGCGGTGATGGCCGGCCGCCCGGCCGCCGCCCTCGCGGTGACGGAACGCGCCCACGAGCGCGGCGCCGACCTCGGCGTGATGCTGGCCGATCTGCTGGAGCTGCTGCACACGCTGACCCGCCTCAAATCCGTTCCCGGCTTGCGCGACAGCCACGAACTGCCGGAGGCCGAGCGCACGCGCGGCGCCGCGCTCGCCGATCGGCTCTCGGTCCCGACTCTGGCGCGGGCCTGGCAGATGCTGGTGAAGGGCGTGGGCGAGGTGGAATCCGCGCCCGACCGCCGCGCCGCCGCCGAGATGGTGCTGATCCGCCTCTGCCACGTGGCCGACCTGCCCTCGCCGGGCGACCTGGTGCGCCGGCTGGCCCAGACGCCGCCGACCCAGGCCACGATGCATACCGCCCCGCCCACTGGAGGCGGGGGCGCCCGCGCGGTCGCCGGCGGGGGCGCCCGGTTGGCGGCCCAGCCGGAACCCGAACCGGGGCCGCGCCTCGCCGGAATTCGCGACGTGGCGATGTTGCTCGCCGAGCGGCGGGAGGCGCTGATGCACGCCCACCTGCTGCACTCGGTTCACCTCGTCCGCTTCGCCCCGCCTATCATCGAGATCCGCCCGGAGCCCGCCGTGCCGCGGGACTTCGCGCCGCGGCTCGCCGCTCTGTTGCTCGAAGTGACCGGCGCGCGCTGGACCATCGCCTTGTCCACCGCCGCCGGCGAGCCGACGCTGGCCGAGCAGGGCAGCACGGCGGATGCGGGCCGCCGCGCCGCCGCCGCCGATCATCCGCTGGTGCGCGCGATCCTCGAAGCCTTCCCTGGCGCCCGTATCCAGACGGTGCATGACGAGGCCGCCGATTCCTACGGCCTGCCGGCCGAGATGCCGGAGTTCGCACCCCCGGATGCCGAACTGGCGGACGCCGAACCCGGCGATGACATGGAGCAGGATTGATGAAGAATCTGGCCGGCCTGATGAAGCAGGCGCAGGAAATGCAAGGCAAGATGGAGGAGATGCAGGCGCGGCTGGAGGCGACGGAGACCGAGGGCGTCGCCGGCGCCGGCCTCGTGCGTGTCACCCTCAACGGCAAGGGCGCGTTGCGGCGTGTCCAGATCGACCCCAAGGTGATCGACCCGGCCGAGGCGGAGATGCTGCAGGACCTGATCGTCGC
>JBDTFI010000201.1:0-4636 GCA_039938035.1 Acetobacteraceae bacterium
GGCTGCGAGCAGGACCATGCGAAGGCATCCTTGCGTTCGCGCGCGCTCCAGGATGGCGGTCCAGTCGAGGTTCGGGTGCGACCCAATGAAATGGGCAACATCGCACACGCGACCCATGCTCCACCACAGCTCCTGACCGCCATGCACCGCCAGTGCGAGGACCTCATCCTCCGGTGCCAACGTCATCAGCGCGCGGCCATTGATCGTTGTGCGCTGTGCCCGATGCCACAATCCCTCATAGTCGATGTCGAGCATCAGGGGCGCCAGGCGCGTATGTGCCTTGACGCCAATTTTGAGGGCCTTCTTGAACAAGGCCTCGTGGCCCTGGAGACGCTGAATTAGCTCCAGCCGCGCGGCGTTCGAAGGTGCCCGGCGTTCATATCCCAGACCGCGCAGTGTCGATATGGTTTGCGCGATGTCGGGGTCGCGAATGAGGAATTCCAACTCTCGGACAACACGACGACCAAGGTCACCATAGGCCTGAAGGGCGAGAACCGGACCTCCGAACGCAATCGCCCTGACGCCGTTGTTCGCCAATACCTCGGCCACCCCCGCAAGCTCGTCGAACAACGCTCGGTTTCTCTGACGAGTCTGGTTCGCGCTCGCAAAAAAGGCGTCGCGTATTTCGTGAGGCATCATATCGAGCGCGGCGCCGTTCAATGTCTGTCCGACCAGACCGGCCAACCCATGCTCAACCGATTTCTTCGCGAGGAGCGTCCAGTCGATGCCGTCAGTGAGTATCTCCAGGAGCCTGGCCTGGTTCTCTTGATTTGAGAGAACGCTCGAGCAAGCCAAAAGCAGCCGGAACTCTGGCGTCGTTGGCTTCTCGTTCATTCGCTGGCTTTTCCTATCGTCGCAGTTCAGGCATCGAGGTGCTTCATACGCCGCCTCCGGTCGTGGCGCAGCACCTCCAGGCCGATCCGTCAGTGGTCAGCCGATGCCCGAACGACCGGCCGGGGATGATGGCGGAGCAGATCTTGGCCGGCCGAGGACCAGCGTCGTCCACGTTCCCTCCCGGATGACATTCATGAGGACCAGCCCGGCTCGCCGATGCGCCGCCAGTACCCCCCGTGCCTGGGAGGCCAGCAGGCCCGACAGGATCGCGGTGCCGCCGGGAGCAAGGTGCGTCGCGAGGTCCTTGGCCATCAGGGACAACGGCCGAGCGAGGATGTTCGCCAGCACGAGGTCGTACGGCGCGCCGGCGCGGACGAACCGGCTCTTCCACCCGTCCGCGAGGCGCGTATCGACCAGCCGCGCGACCCCGTTGGCGTGCGCGTTGCGTCGGGCGAGCCGCACCGACCAGGGATCGACGTCGGTGGCCCGCACGCGAACACCGAACAGCCGCGCGGCCGCCATCGCCAGGATGCCCGACCCGGTGCCGAGGTCGAGAACCCGTCCCCGGCGCCGCACCGTCTCCAGCGCCCGCAGGCAGCCGCGGGTCGAACCGTGCTCGCCCGATCCGAAGGCAACCCCGGCGTCCAGGGTCAGCGTGATCCGCCCCGCCGCGGGCGCGTCGGCGACATGCGTGCCCCGCACCGCGAAGCGGCGGCCGATGCGCTGTTCGGGGAAGCTTGCATAGGTGCGCGCCAACCATCCCTCGGCCGGCGTCGGCGTGCGTGCCAGGATCGCGTTCACCCCGCTCAGTGCGCCCGCCAGCACGAGCGCGCTCGCCAGCGCGGCATCGTCGGCGCCGGCCTCCTTCACGCCCTCGACCCGCCAGGTGCCCGCCGCCTCATCGAGGAAGAAACCGACGCTGGCGCAGGCGCTCTCCAGCGCGGCCTCGTACAGCTCGAGCGCGTGCTCCGGCACCTCGACCCAGACGGTCTCCAGCGCGGAAGGGGTGTGCTTCATGCGGGTTCCTTGGCATGGCGAGGTACGCGGGTTAGGCTTCCGCCATGATAGACAAGTTCGTGCATTCGGTGGCCGACGCGCTTGCCGGTATCAAGGACGGTTCGACCGTGATGGTGGCGGGCTTCGGCGTCGGCACGCCATTGGCGTTGATCGAGGGGCTGATCGAACAGGGCGCGCGCGATCTGACGCTGGTATGCAACGCCGGCCCGCGCGAGGACAGCCCCACCGCGCGCCTGCTCAACCTGGGACGCGTGCGCAAGCTGGTGTGCAGCTTCGTCCGTCCGGCGAGCGACGCGGGCCGGTTGTTCACCGAGGGGAAACTGGAACTGGAGATCATGCCGCAAGGCACGCTCGCCGAACGCATTCGCGCCGCCGGCGCGGGCGTCGAGGGTTTCTACACCCCGACAGGCGCGGAAACGGAACTCGCGGAGGGCCGCGAAACCCGCGAGATCGGCGGCAAACTGTGTCTGCTGGAGTATCCCTTGCGCGCCGACGTCGCCTTGCTCGATGCGTGGGAGGCCGATCGGTGGGGCAATCTGACGTTCCGGGAAACGCAGCGCAACTTCAACCCGGTCATGGCGACGGCGGCGACGCTGACGATCGCGCAGACATCCCACGTCGTGGAACTCGGCGCGATCACCCCCTCGCAGGTGCATACGCCGGGAATGTTCGTCGATCGCGTCGTCCACGTTCCCGAGAAGGACTGAGCATGGCGGAACAAGCCTGGACGCCGCTCGGCCGCGCCGGCATGGCGCGGCGCGCGGCGAGCGACATCCCCGAGGGATGGGTGGTCAATCTCGGCATCGGCATCCCGACCGAGATCGCCGATCATGTGCCGGCGGATCGTGAGGTGATTTTCCATTGCGAGAACGGCGTCATCGGCGCCGGCCCGGCGCCGCCGCCCGGTCAGGTCAATCCCTACCTCGTCAACGCCGGCGTGACCCCGATCACGCTACGCACGGGTGCCAGCTTCGTCCATCACGCGGACAGCTTCGCGATCGCCCGGGGCGGGCACCTCGACCTGTCGGTGCTCGGCGCGTTCGAGGTGTCGGAGACGGGCGACATCGCGAACTACGCGCACAAGGCGAACGAGGCGATCAAGCAGATCGGCGGCGCGATGGACCTCGCCGTGGGCGCACGCCGGCTGTGGGTCATCATGGAGCATACCACCAAGGGCGGGGCGCCCCGGCTGAAGCGACGCTGCGACTATCCGCTGACCGCGAAAGGCACGGTGCGGCGCGTCTATACCAACCTCGCGGTGCTCGACGTGACGCCGCGCGGCTTCGTGGTGCGCGACATGATCGAGGGTCTATCCTTTGAGGCGTTGCAGGAGCGCACCGAGGCGATTCTGCTGCGCGACTGAAGCGCGCGCGACGCCACGGCGTGGGCCGGAGTAGCTTGCAGGCGCTCCCGGCTGCCTTTATACGCCCGGCTTGGCCGGAGTGTAGCTCAGCCTGGTAGAGCACTGTGTTCGGGACGCAGGGGCCGGAGGTTCGAATCCTCTCACTCCGACCATTATTGACGCCGGCGCGTGGCCGTCCGGGCATTGCGCGCATCCGCTAAGGAAGCCGCAGATGCATTACACCCCGCCAGCCCACGTCACCCAGAACTGGCAGCTCAGCAAGCCCGGTGCGTCCGGCCGGCGCGGCATCGTGGTCAGCCAGGCCAAGGGCGCGGCGGAGGCGGGCGTCGCGATCCTCGATGCAGGCGGCAACGCGATCGACGCGGCCATCGGGACCGCGTTGGCGCTGGCGGCGGTGGAGCCCTGGAACTCCGGTCTCGGCGGCATCGGCTTCGCGCTGGTGCATCGCGCCGGACAGGCGCGCGCCGAGGCCGTCGATTTCGGACCTGTCGCGCCGCGCAAACTCGATCCGTCCTGCTTCAAGCTGACCGGCAAAATGACGAGCGATCTGTTTGCCTGGCCGGAGGTGGAGGGTGACGCCAACATTCATGGTCCGTTGTCGTTCGCCATCCCGTCCTCGACCGCCGGCTACGCCTTCATGCACGAGCGTTGGGGCAAGCTGCCGCTGGCCGAGGTGATCGCCCCGGCCATCGCATTGGCCCGTCGCGGGCTGCCGCAGGATTGGTTCACCACCCTGAAGGTCGCGGCCTCCGCCGCCGTCCTGCGGCTCTATCCGGAAAGCGCGCGCGTCTATCTGCCGAACGGGCTGCCGCCGATCGCGCCCTACCAGGGCACGCCCGGCTTCTTCCGCCTCGGCAACCTCGGCGACACGCTGGAACAGCTCGGCCGCGCCGGCCTGCGTGATCTGTACGAGGGTGAGGTCGCCGCCGGCATCGCCGCCGATATCCGCGCGATGGGCGGGGTGCTCACGGCGGAGGATCTGCGTGGCTGCCAGGCGCGGCTGCGCCCGGCGACCGAGGCTCCATGGCGCGGGCGCACGCTGCAACTCACCGGTGGCCTGACGGCGGCGCCCACCCTGATGCGCGTGCTGGACCGCATGAGCGAGGCGCCCTATGGCAAGCATCCTTCACCGGAATGGTACGTCGCCCTCGCCCGCGCCCTGAAGGCGGCCTATGCGGAGCGCTTCGCCGGCCTGGGCGATGCCGAGCCTAATGCGGCGGAGACCTGCACGACGCACCTGACGGTGTGCGACGCCGAGGGAACGATGGTCGCGCTGACGTCCACTCTGCTCTCGACGATGGGGAGCCGCGTGGTGCTTCCGACATCCGGCGTGCTGATGAACAACGGCGTCATGTGGTTCGACCCGACGCCCGGCCGCCCGAACTCGGTTGCCCCGGGCAAGCGCCCGCTCACCAACATGCT
>JBDTFI010000202.1:0-3391 GCA_039938035.1 Acetobacteraceae bacterium
GTTTTTTGCATCCGACATCATCGCTTCGTGAAGCGCAGCGCCGAAACGCCGAGCAGCGCCCAGCCGAGCATCAGCAGCACTCCGCCCACCGGAGCGACGGCGCCGATCTGGATTCCGCCCAGCGCGAGGGCATAGACGGCACCGCAGAACAGCAGCAGTCCGAACGTGAACGCCGCCGCCGCCCAATCGACCAGGGTGCCGCCGCGGCGCGCCCAGAGGCCGCAGGCGAGCAGGGCAAGCGCGTGCCAACCCTGCATCTGCACCGCATTACGGACCATCTGAAGCCGCACCGGACCGATGGCCTCGAGCCCATGCGCCGAGACCGCCGCCATCGCCACCGCCGCCAGCCCCGCCAGTGCGCCGAGCCCCATCCATAGTCTTTCCATCCTGCCCTCTGGTCCCCCCGCCGCGCGGCCTATAGCATCGGGATCATGCCGCGCGGCGACCTGTTCCCCGAGATCGGACCCTTTGAGACCGGCTACCTGCCGCTTCCGGCCGGGCATGTCATGTACTGGGAGCAGGTGGGCAACCCGCGCGGGCGGGCGGTGCTGTTCCTGCATGGCGGCCCGGGCGCGGGTGCCGGGGCCGTGCATCGACGCTTCTTCGACCCCGACCTCTGGCGCGTGGTGATCTTCGATCAGCGCGGCGCTGGTCGCTCGCGTCCGCTCGGCAGCCTCGCGCACAACACCACCCAGGACCTTGTCGGCGACATCGAGACCTTGCGCCGCCATCTCGGCGTCGAGCAGTTCCTGCTGTTCGGCGGATCGTGGGGTTCGACGCTCGCACTGGCCTACGCGCAGGCCCATCCTGATCGGGTATCCGGCTGCGTGCTGCGTGGCGTGTTCCTCGGCCGGCACTCCGAGGTCGCGTGGTTCCTGCATGGGCTGCGCGCGGTGTTTCCAGACGCGCACGCGAGCTTCGTGAACTTCCTGCCCGAGCATGAGCGCGAGGACGTGCTTAGCGGCTATCTATACCGGCTGACCGACCCGGACCCGGCGGTGCATATGCCCGCGGCGCGCGCGTGGTCGGTGTACGAAGGCTCGTGCAGCACGCTGCTGCCGAGCCCCGACACCGTGACGTCGTTCGCGCAGGACCGCACCGCGCTGGGCCTCGCGCGGATCGAGGCGTTCTACTTCGCCAATGATCTGTTCCTGCCGCCGGGCGGGTTGTTGGCCGGCATGGGCAGGATCGGGGCGATCCCGGCGGAGATCGTGCAGGGGCGCTACGACATGATCTGCCCGGCCTGCACCGCCTTTGAACTCGCCGAGCACTGGCCGGCGGCGCGTCTGACCCTGGTGCCGGACGCCGGGCACTCGGCGCTGGAGCCGGGCATCCGCCGCGCCCTGGTCGCCGCCGTCGAGCGGTTCCGCAACGGACGATAGGGTGGAGGAACGCATGAAGGTCGGCGTGATCGGGCTCGGGACGATGGGCATGGGAGCAGCCCGCAATCTGCTGGCCAAGGGCCACGTCGTCGTGGGCTGCGATGTGCGCGAGACAGTGCGGGCCGATTTCGTCGGTGCGGGCGGGGCGGCGGTCGAGGAGCCGGCGGCGCTGCCGGGCGATCTCGACGCGGTGCTCGTGCTGGTGGTCAACGCCGCGCAAGAGGACGACGTGCTGTTCGGGCCGCGCGGCTGCGTTCCCCGCCTGCCGCGTGACGCGGTGGTGATCTGCTCGGCGACCGTGGCGCCGGCGTTCGCGCGGACGTTGGAGACGCGGCTGACCGAGGCGGGCAAGCTGATGCTGGACGCCCCGGTCTCCGGCGGCCGGGCCGGGGCGGAGGCGGGCACGATGACGGTGATGGGCTCGGGCACGAAGGCGGCGTTCGCGCGCGCCCAGCCCGTCCTGGATGCGATCGCCGGCAAGGTGTTCCGCCTGGGCGACGAAGCCGGCATCGGCAGCACGGTGAAGATGGTGAACCAGTTGCTCGCCGGCGTGCATATCGCGGCGGCGGCGGAGGCGTTGGCGTTGGGCATCCGCGCGGGGGCCGATCCGCGCACCCTCTACGACGTGATCTCGGTGTCGGCGGGCAATTCGTGGATGTGGCAGAACCGGATACCGCACATCCTGGATGGCGACGACGCGCCGGCTTCGTCGGCCAATATCTTCGTGAAGGACCTCGGCATCGTGCTCGATCAGGCGCGCGCGCTCACCTTCCCGCTGCCGCTCGCGTCCTGCGCGCACCAGCTTTTCCTGGCGACCGCCGCCGCGGGCTACGGCGGGCGCGACGATTCCTCGGTGATCCGGGTCTTCGAGGCGCTGACCGGGATCGCCTTGCCGGGAAAGCCCCGAGAATAGGGAAAATCTTGTACAAAAGGGCACCGCAAGACCCGCCGTTTTGTACAAATCGCCCGGTCCCGGGCGGAAAACTCGTACATCCTTCGCACCTGCGGGATGGAATCTTGTACAAAACGGCCTCCCCGCAGCGAAGATCTTGTACAAAACGCGCCCATCTTTCGGGATTCGTCCCAGCCCCCCATACTGGCGCCGAGCGACCTCGGAGAACGCGCCGTGCCCGTGGAGAAGCAAGCCTATCGCGAGGCGATGGCCCGGCTGGGCGCGGCGGTGAACGTCATCGCGACCGACGGGCCGGGCGGCCGCGCCGGCTTCACCGCCTCGGCCGTGTGTTCCGTCACCGACACCCCGCCCACCCTGCTTGTGTGCGCCAACCGCGCCAACGACTCCTACCCGGCGCTGCGCGCCAACCGCGTCCTGTGCGTAAGCACGCTGACGGCCGCCCAGCAGGACATCTCCTCGTTGTTCGCCGGGCTGACCGAACATACGATGGAGGGGCGGTTCGCGGCGTGCGAATGGGACACGATGACGACCGGCGCGCCGGTGCTGCGCGGCGCGGCGGTCGCGTTCGACTGCCGCATCGATCAGGTGGTGGAGGTCGGCACGCATGACGTGTTCTTCTGCGTCGTCGAGGCGGTGGGCGTCGGCGAGGTCCACGAGGCGCTGATCTATCTCGAACGCGGCTACTACCGGCTGCCGCACGCGATCTGAATGAAGGTTCGCATGAAAGCAGAGGGGGCGCTGAACGGAACCCCCTCTCCCTCCGGGAGAGGGTTGGGGTGAGGGTCAGGGAGAGTCCATTGTGACAGCGCATCTCTGGTCGATCCACGCGGCTGGCGCGCGTTCGCGGGCGCATCCGGCGCACGCGATTCCGGGCCTGGCGGTCGGGATCGTCACGCTGTGCTGGCTGCTTTCGGCGGGCGTCTACATCGCCGCCAAATGGGTGGTGGCCGACATGCCGCCCTGGACGCTCGGCTTCTGGCGGGCCTCGATCGCGGCGCTGATCCTGCTGCCCGTCGTGTGGGGCCACCGCCACCAGATGCGCGAGACGCTGGCGACGCGCGCCCCCGAGGTGTTGCTGATCGGCGGGGTCGGCCTC
>JBDTFI010000203.1:0-5056 GCA_039938035.1 Acetobacteraceae bacterium
AGCTGATCGAGATCGGCGCGGGCGGCGGCAGCATCGCGGCGCTCGACTCACTCGACCTGCTCGCGGTGGGACCACGCAGCGCCGGCGCGGTGCCGGGTCCGGCGTGCTATGCTGGCGGGGGCGAGGACCCGACCGTGACCGACGCCGACCTGCTGCGGGGCTATCTGTCGCCCGAACGCTTCCTCGGCGGACGCATGCGGCTCGATCGCGCGCTGGCGGAGCGCGCGGTCGGACGATTGGCCGCACGGCTGGGCCTCGACACGATGGCCGCCGCCGCGGGGATCGGGCGGGTGGTTGACAACAACATGGCGACCGCCGCGCGGGTGCATATCGCCGAGGCCGGCACCGACCCGCAACGATACCGTATGGTCGCGTTCGGTGGCGCCGGGCCTGTCCACGCCTACGAGCTGGCGCGCCTGCTCGATCTGCGGGAAGTGATGTTTCCTCGGGGCGCCGGCGTCGCGTCCGCGATCGGGATGCTCGTCGCGCCTCGTAGCGTGGAGTTCACGCGAAGCCTGATCGCGGAGATCGGGCGGCTTGATTGGTCCTCGGTGCGCGCGATCCTGGGGGACCTCGCCGGCCAGGGGCGCGCCGTGCTGCACGAAGGCGGCGTGACGGATGAGGAGATCAGCTTCGAGACGTCCGCCGACATGCGCTATGCGGGCCAGGGTTTCGAGGTGACGGTGCCGCTCGATGGGACGGTGCTTGAAGCCGCGGACGCGGCGTCCCTGCATCGCGCCTTCGACGCGCGGTACCGCGAGCGCTATGGCCGCGGCCTCGGCGAGATGGCGGTCGAACTGGTGTCATGGCGCGTGCGCGCCGTCGCGCCACCCTCGGTGGCCGAGGTAAGGCTGGCCGAACAGGGCGCCGGCGGCGATGCACGGATCGAACGGCGTCCGGCGTGGTTCGCCGAAATCGGCGGCTTCGTCGAAACGCCCGTCTATGCGCGCGCGCAGCTGACGCCGGGCACGCGGATCGACGGACCAGCGTTGATCGAGGAGGCAGAGTCGACCGCCGTGGTCGGACCCTCCGGCCACATCATTGTCGATGCGTTCGGCAACCTGATCATGCATCTCGACGAAAGGACCGATCAATGACATTGCGCCGTTTCACTGTCCTCGCGGCACTGCTCGCCGTCGCGTCCGTTCCCTCCGTGCTGGCACAGACGCCGTCGCCGGTGGTGGACGGCGAGACGATCGCCACGCCGGAACTGGTGAAGGCCGCCTGCGCCGAGGGCCAGGTGGTCTATTACACGGCGCAAAGCGACGCCGACGAGCGCGCCATCGTCAAGCCGTTCCAGCAGCGTTTCCCCTGCATCAGCGTGTCCGTGGTCAGTGCGGTCACCGGGCGCCTCTACGAGCGCTTGCAGACTGAAGCCGCCGCCGGGAAGGTATTGGGTGACGTCGTCATCCTCACCGACGAGGTGCTGGTTCACAAACTGATCGACCAGAAGCGTGTGCGGCCCTGGACGGCACCGGAAGACGCCGCCTATCCCGCCACCTCCAAACTTCCGGGCTGGTGGTACGCGGCGTCGGGTTCGCTGATGATTCCGATCTACAACACCGATACGGTATCCAAGGGGGATGCGCCGAAAAGCTGGCAGGACCTTTTGGACCCGAAGTGGAAGGGCCGGATCGCGACCTCGCCGATCACCATCGGCGGGACGGCCTGGGTGCAGTATGATTTCATGCGGTCGAAGTTCGGTCGCGATTATCTGGTGAATCTGGCGGCGCAGAAGCCGGAGCTGCTGAGCGCCTATAACCTCGCGGTACTCGCGGTGGCGCGGGGCGAGCAGTCCATCGCGATCGTCTCGGCGTTGAACGAATATCCCGCGCGTGTCGGCCAGGGCGCGCCGATCGCCCCGCTTTTCCTGCCGGAGGGCAGTCCGTACACCAACTACCCGATGTTCCTGCTCGCCGGCGCGCCGCATCCACATGCCGCGGAGCTTTTCGCGGACTGGTACCTTTCACGCGAGGGGCAGACGGCGCTGGTGAAAGTGCGTGGCGCCTATTCAGTACGCGCCGATGTTGCGCCGGCGCCGGGCAACCCGCCGTTGGCGCAACTGCACCCCTGGAATCCCGGATCCGCCGCGATCGAGCAGGACCACGACAAGCTGATCAAGGAGTATTTTCAGATATTCGGTGGCGGATGAGGCGCGCTGCGCGTTACGTTGAATCGTTCAGGCGCGTGGCGAACAACTGTTCCGCGCGATAGGTGTCGCGGGTCAAACCCTGCCGCGCGGTGAATGCGAGCAGCAGGTCGATGGACGTCCGGTTGGCCGCCATACCGTACGGCAGGGGATCGCCCCCGACCAGCGCCATCACGCCGGTTCGCGCGGCCACCGGAAGCCGCGCCGCCTTGGCGGCGCTGAACAGCCTGAAAAGCTCCTCGGCCAGCCAAGGATGCTCCATCAATAGCGCGTCGCGCACCGCCACGACGTGGTTGACTGGATAGACGCCGTTTCCGCGAAACCACGCTGACGCCGCGGCGTCCGCGTCCGGGATCACCGTCCGCGCCTCGCCCCGCGCCATCCCTCGCAATCCGATCGCGGCATCGATCTCGCGGGCGAGCAGCATTTCTCGCAGACTCCGCCCCGGCGGAACGCGTAGTACGTTCGGCGGGTCCTGGTATTCCTGGACGTGCGCATCCTCCTCGGTGATCCAGGTGATCGTGGCGGGATCGATGCCATAGTCGGCGTGCAGGATGCCGCGCACCCAGACCCCGGTGGTTTGCGAATAGGCGCGTACACCGATCCGCCTTCCGACAAGGTCGGCGGGTCCGCGCAGGTCCGATCGCGCCTCGCAAACGATCGCGCCATGATGGAAGCCACGCATCAGCACGACGGGCAGGGCGGTGAGCGGTTTGCCGGCGGCGTGGGCCTGCGCGTGGGTCGCCAGCGCGATCTCGCAAACATCGAACTCCATCCCGCGAACCATCCGGCGGAACGCACGCGTGATCGGCTCTACTTCTACGAAGTCCAGCCGCACCCGCTCGGAGCCGACCGTGCCATCCTTAAGGGCACGCACATGATCGTAGTTGCCGATCGCGGTACGCAGCACCAGCGGCATTGTCATCGTCACACAACTCCTTCAGGCTGAAGCGCGGCGGTTAACGGAGCACGGCCTTGATCACTGTATCGCACGCGGTCGAACGGCTGGGCCAGTCGCAACGGGCGAAGAGCCTGACCCGCCCGGGCCCGGATGTGGTGTCGCTGGCGAGTGGCGATCCGAGCTTCGATACGCCGGACCACATTCGCGACGCCGCGATCACCACGATCCGCGCTGGTCAAACGCATTATTCCGCACCGATCGGCGAGGCGGATTTGCGCGCCGCGATTGCGTCCCAGGTGTCCGATCTCGGTGGCGGGACTTTCCGCGCCGAGGATGTGCTGATCACAGAGGCGCCAACTCGGCCATATACGCCGTCATGGCGGCGTATCTTGATCCAGGAAGCGAGGTGCTGCTGCACGATCCGTGCTACTCCCTGTATGCAAACGTGGCGCTCGCGATCGGCGCCACGGCGGTATTCGTCTCGTGGACGGCCGATCTTCGCCTCGACATGGGCGCGCTGGAGCGCGCGGTCATGCCGCGGACGCGCATGTTCGTCGTGAACCACCCGGTCAATCCCACCGGCATCGTGTTCAGCGAAGCTGAAATGCGGGCCGTGATCGCGTTTGTGTATCGCCATGATCTGCTGCTGATCGTGGACGAGGCATATGACCACTTGGTCTATGATGGGCGGCCGATGATCTCGGCGGCCGGGTTCGATGCTGCGGCGGACCGCCTGACCGATGATGTCACGCACCTTCTCGACGAACAGGGGGTCATACCGGCCGCCTGAAGTCCTGACTCTATGGGGATTCCCAGCGGTGGCGATCATGCGGACGGACATGACGGCGCGGGAGCTGCGCTGGGCGGCACAGCGCAGTCGCAACGGGCGGCAGTCATGCCGTTTGCTGGCGATCGCGATGGTGCTGGAGGGAGCCTCGCGCGCCGATGAGGCGGCGGCCGGGGGCATGGATCGGCACACACTCCGGGACTGGGTGCACCGCTACAACGCCGGGGGCATCGCCGGCCTGGTCGGCGAGTCTCGCAGCGGCCGCCCATCGTCACTGACGCTCGGGCAGATGCAGGAACTCAAGGAACTCGTGCTGGCCGGCTCGGACCCTGAGCGTCACCGTATCGTGCGCTGGCGCTGCGTGGACCTGCGCGGCGAAATCACCCGGCGCTTTTCGGTCGAACTGCATGAACGCAGCGTCGGCAAGCTGCTGCATAAACTCGGGCTGGTGCGACTACAGCCGCGTCCCTACCATCCGAAGAAAGATGCTACCGCACAGGAGACTTTTAAAAAAAACTTCGCGGCACTTGTAGTCGAGACGCTGCCGCCGCAGGCGACGAACAAGCTGATCGAAATCTGGTTCCAAGACGAGGCCAGAGTGGGCCAACAGGGCAGCATCACCTGCCTATGGGCGCCGCGCGGGTCACGCCCACCGGCGGAGCGCGTCAATCGCCACGATTCGGTCTGGCTGTTCGGCGCGATTTGCCCGGAGCGAGCGGTGGGCGCGGCAATCATCATGCCCGCAGTCAACAGTGAGGCCACGGCGGAGCACCTGGTCGAGATCAGCAGACAGGTTTGCCCCGGCGCCCACGCCGTCGTGGTGTGCGACGGCGCCGGCTGGCACCAGCACGGCGAGCGTTTGCCGATTCCTGACAATATCAGCCTGCTGCCGCTGCCGTCGTATTCCCCGGAATGCAACCCAACCGAGAACGTCTGGGAGTACCTCCGCAGCAACCAACTCAGTATGCGGGTCTGGAATAGCTACTACGCCATTCTCGCCGACTGCGCCCGAGCCTGGAACGACCTCATGGCCGATCCTGATCGCATCCGATCACTCGCCTCGCGATCCTGGGCAACAGTCAAAACTTAAGGCGGTTGGTATCAGTCGAGAGCTGAAGGTCTCGCTGCGATGTGGTTGCAGCGAGAAGGCCCGCCAGATGCGATGCACGGTCGAGACCGACAGACCGCAGGCGCGCGACGTCGACCGCGTGCTCCAATG
>JBDTFI010000204.1:0-12059 GCA_039938035.1 Acetobacteraceae bacterium
CTCTGTTGGGCCAGCGCGCGAACCACCCCCATGCCCTATCGGCTCCTAAAACTGGCTGACGTTTATGAGTAATCAGGTCGCCTTATGCTTCGATGCGTTGGCTTTGATCTTGGTGCCATCCACCGCAACATGGCTGAGCCCGGCCAGGCCAGCCTTGCGGCACAGCGCAGGACGTGCATATGCCACCCCCGCCTCTGCTGGTTTGGTCCGGGCCACGAGAGTTAGAAGTCACCATGAAGACGAAAGCTCTGACGGGACGCCTTCGTTACCGTATCGACCTGACCTGACATACATCAACCACTTTATCCCAGACCCGAACATCTCGGACTGACAACCACCGAGGCAAGGGCCTCACCGCCGCCGCCTCCCCATGAACCGAAGCGCGAACTGCACCAGGCGCGGCACCGTCCTCGGCCGCAGCAGGCGCGGGTCGTAGCCCACCAGCCGGCGGTCATTCTCCGCCAGGCACAGACGCATCAGCTCCGCCGGCGCGATGTCGTTGCCCACGGCGCCCGCGCCCTGGACGGTGAAGTTCGCGTTCTCCTTCTCGCCCGCGCTCACGTCCTTCGCGAGGCCGATGCGCTCGCGGATCAGGAACGCCCAGACCGCGAGCGTCTTCAGGAAGAACCAGGGCCGGCGCCATAGCGGCATGGTCCGCTTGTGCCAGGCGACCCAGTTCACGAAGAACAGGATGTGCCGGCCTTCCTCCTGGATTACCGGCTCGAACGTCTCCACCAGCGCGGGCGGGAAGAAACCGGAGCGCTTCGCCACCTCGAACAGGCCGAAGGCGAAGAAGCTGTCGATACACTCGGAGTAGCCGGTGACCATGAAGCCCCATTCGGGGTCACGCGGCTCGACGTACTCCGGCTCCGGCTCCAGCTGGATGCCGTACGCGGTGACGAGATTGGATAGCACTTCCTTGTGGCGGCCCTCCTCGAAGGCCATCAGCTCGAACGCCTCGCGTAGCAGCGGATCGGACAGGCGCCTTGCGTAAGAGCGGATGCGCAGGCGGGCGCGCCCCTCGGTCTGCACCGCGATGTCCCAGATCGGCAGGGCGATCAGCCGCTCGCGCGCCGGGGACTCCAGCACTGGCCAGTCGATGACGGCGGGCTTGTATGGGTTGAACGTGTCGAGCAGCATTCGACTGAACATCGCCTTGTGCCGATCCCCGCCCGCCGGCGCGCTGCCGCCAAAACGCCAATTGCGCGCCGCGTGATCCGCCGCCGCGACCAAAGTGCTGTCCATACCCGTCCCCGCCACACGTACAAGCCGAATGTGGCCGCGCCCCCTTCTTGCGCAACCCTAGGCCGCGAAAGTCAAGGGGACGCGGGGCGGCAAGTCGGCTACATGAAGCCCTCCAGCTCGTTCTTCGCCCAGGCGATCGACTGCTCCGATGTCTGGCCGCTGACCAGCTTGGCAACCATCGTCGGGATGGTGCCGCGGTTCCACATCTGCACCGCGATCTCGGGCGGGGCGGAGGAGCCCGGGACGTAGTATTTCGCCTCGTGCCACGGACGCAGCGGGTAGTTGTAAACCGTGCCGGCCGGCGGCTCGACCTCCGACCAGATCTTGAAGTCGGCGAACGATTTGAACGGCGGGATGTCATAGCCGACGACCGCCGTGGTGAGCACCTCGGCCTGTGGGCGCTGCATCAGGTAGTGGATGAGTTCCTTGGCCGGACCCTTGTTCTTGGCGAAGCTCCAGATGCCCCAGAAATACGGCCGGTGCGGCACCAGCCGCCCTTTGACGCCCGTCGGATTGGGGAAGGTCCAGCAATCGGCGGCGACCTGCGGCGCATCGCGCTTGGCGACCGCCCAGGCGGATGGCGGGTTCCAGATCATCGCGCTCTTCCCCGAGATCAGCGCCCGGTTGTTGGAGGCGTCATCGTAGCTGACGGTGTCCGGCGGCAGGACCGCGACCAGCTTTTTCGCATATTCCAGGACCGCGCGCACATTGTCGGAATCGACGGTGATATTGCCCTTGCCGTCCACCAGATCGGCGCCGAACGCACCGAAGATCGCGCCCCAGGTCTGCACGGAGTCGGTCGTGGCACCGCAGCCCATGCCGAACGGGAACCCCGCCTTGTGGCACGCCTCGGCGGCCTTCAGCATCGCATCGTAGGTCCAGTCCGCGCCTTCGGGCGGCGCCACCTCACGGGCCGGATACATCGCCTGCACGTCGAGGCCGGCGTATTTCTTCAGCATGCTGATCCGCGCGCAGCTGGTGAGCGGGGCGCTGCCGGGGCCGACCGGCACCGCCATCCAGTGGCTCTTGATTTTCGCGAGGTACTCGACAGTCTCGATGGTCGGCCCGTTCTCAGCCAGCAGCGAAGCCATCACGTCATCCACCGGCTCCAGCTCGTCGGACCATTGGTGGACCGTCCACTGGTCGAACGCGAACACGTCGTGACCCGTCTTCGCCAGCGCCTCGGCGCCCATCGTCAGGTCGATCTTGTTGCCGATGGCGCTCAGGAAATCGAGCTGGACGTCGACGTGGTTCTTCTCCGCCCAGACGGCGACCACCTTGCGCATGGCGTCGTTCCCGGCGGGCACCCAATGGTCCCAGAAGGCGCAGCTCAGACGACCGGCGGACGAAGCGGTGTGGATGTTCACCAATGGCAAGGCGGTGGCGGCCGCCGATAGCTGAAGCGCGCGGCGGCGCGACAATTTTGGCATGGCGTGGACACTCCCCTGGTTCGGCCGGCTGGCTTCGTTCACTCGTGAGGGCCGGCTCCGGGGATAGCATTCCGCACTCAGCGCGGATCAGGCGTGAAATTACTGTAATCTTATGCCGGACCGCCCGGTCAGATGAGTCGCGTGAAGCTCACCAGGGCGGCGAGGACCGAGATGGCGGTCGCGATCACCAGCACGACGACGGTCCCGCCGTTCGGTACCAGCCCGAACACCAGCGCCACCACCGCCGCCCCGATCGTCTGGCCGAGCAGGCGCGACGTCGCCTGCATCCCGCTCGCCCCGCCCGATCGCGACCGCGGCGCCGTGGTCAGGATCGCGCGATTGTTCGGGGTGTTGAAGAACCCGAACCCGACGCCGCAGATCGCCATCCGCCAGACGATGTCGGCCATCCCCGGGTGGATGGGAAGGGCGGCGAGCAGCCCCAATCCGACCGCCATCACCGCGAGACCGGACCCGCTCAGCACGCCGACCGCGTAGCGATCAGCCATCCGCCCAGACAGCGGGGCGATCAGTGCGACGCTCAGCGGCCAGGGGGTCATCAGAAGTCCCGTGGTGACCGCGTTCAGGCCCATCGTGTTCTCGAACAGGAAGGGCAAGGCGACCAGCGACATGCCTTGCGCCATGAAGGAGCACACCGAGGTCGCGACCGACAGCGCGAACAACGGAACCCGCATCAGATCGACCGGCAGCAGCGGCGCCGTGCGGGTCATCTGCCGCGTCACCAGTACCGCGCCCACGACGACGGAGATCAGGAGCTGCATGACCACGGCGACCACCCGCTCACCATGCCCCAGCCCGTCGATGCCGGTGATGAGGCTGCCGAACACGACGGCGCTGAGGAAGGCGCTGGAAACGTCGAATTTCTGGCCCGATTTCGGTGTCGCCGGCAGCGCCCACCAGGCCATCGCGATCGCCGCCACGCCGATCGGCACATTGACCGCGAACAGCCACGGCCAATTCGCCACCGCGAGAATCGCCGCCGCCACGGTCGGGCCGATCGCACTCGAGATCGATCCCACCGTGGCGTTGATGCCGAAGCCCTGCCCGAGCATCCGGCGCGGGTAAATGAAGCGCACCAGGGCGCCGTTCACGCTCATGACCCCGGCGGCGCCGAAGCCCTGGACGACGCGGGCCATGCTCAGGGTTCCTAGTGAGCTTGACAGCGCGCAGCCGACCGAGGCGATGGTGAACACCACTAGCCCCCAGCGATAGACCAGCCGGTAGCCGACGATCTCACCCAGCGCGGCAAGCGGCAGCAGCGAGATCGTCACCGTGAGCTGATAGGCGTTGACCACCCAGATGGAATCAGACGGGCTGGCATGGACGTCGGCGGCGATGGTGGGCAGCGCGACATTGGCGATCGCGCCGTCGAGCACCGCGAGCGCGAGACCGAGCAGCAGGGCGGCGATGGCCCAGTAGCGCTGCGGCAGCGGAACGCCGTCGGCTTCCGCCAGAACCGGCGCCCGTCCCATCAGGCGAGCGCCGGGGAAAGCAGGCCCAGGGCGGCCCCGCGCACCGAGGCGAGATCGAGTTCGTCGAGCGATTTGCGGCGCAGGATCACCACGCGCGGGCCGCGCGGGGCGCAGAGCGCCGGGTCGGAATCATCGGAGAACAGCACCAGCGAGGGACACCCCGCGGCCGCGATCAGGTGCATGGGACCGGTGTCGTTGCCGATCGTGACGAGGGAAGCGCGGGCGAGGCTCGCGAGGTCGCCGAAGCCGGTTCGCCCGGTCAGGTCGATCGCCGGCCCGGCGCGCGCGATCTCGGCCGCCAGCGGCGCCTCAGCCGCCGCGCCGAGCACCACCGGCGTTATCCCCTCAGCCGACAGCGCGAGGGCAAGCGCGCCGTAACGCGCGGCCGGCCAGCGCTTCGCCACCCGGTGCGCGGAACTGCCGGGCACCAGCAATGCGATCCGGTCGGGAAGCCCGAACCGAGCGATGTCGCCGGCGCACCAGCCAAGATCGGGCGGTGCCATGTCGGCGATGCCCACCTGCCAAAGCTGCCCGACGAGACGCTCGTGGTCGTGCAGGACGTTACGCCGCGGATCACGATCGGGGTGGGAGCAGCCATGCGCGATGCCCGACCATTCGGGACGGGGTCGCGGGAGGAGGCTGAAGTACCGGCCGCTGCGGCTGGACGTCTGCAAGTCGTACACCCTTTCAAACCCGCCGGCGGCGAGTCGGCGCCGAAGGGTCAGCAGCCCGCGCACGTCCCACCACGCCGGGCGATCATCGATCCATACCTCGTCGAACCAGGGGGCAGCTTCCATCCAGGCTGCGTAGGGTTGGGTGGTCAGCAGGGTAATACGGGCATGTCGATGGTGGCGCCGAATGGCGGCGAAGGCACCGAACGAAAGGACGAGATTGCCGAGCGCGCTGAGCTTGATGACGAGAAGGCGCGCCGAATGGTTGCCGATTTTCATGGGGACGGCCGAATTACCAGCCACGCTTGCCCCCGGCAATCAGTCCGATTACCTCCCGTAGGTGCTCGCCAGGTACTCGACGATCTTCGGCACGGCGGCATCGTCGATCGGCGCACCGTACGCCTTCTGCATTTTCGCGACCTCGGCCGTCCAGAACGCCTTCGGGTCGGGGAAGGTACGCGGCTGCGTGGTGATGTAATCGGCGGAGTGACACGCGCCGCAATTGGCCATCACGTCGTCGTGGTTCGGACCCGGTGCCAGCGTCGCCGTTTGCGGCGGCAGTTGGTACGCGATCGGCGCACCCACGGCGGCGGTCACTGTGACGATGAGCGGAATGGCGGCTTGGATCAGGCGGCGCATCGCTTCCTCCTCACGCCGCCGTGACGGTCACGGTCTCGACCACGTTGCGCATGTACCCGGCGGGGTTCCAGCGCGGCTGCATCGGCTGGGTCTCGCCCGCGTTGCTGATTGCCCGCACCTTCAGCGCATGGGTGCCCGGCGGCAGCGGCGTTTGCGCGGTCCAGGAGCGGAACGAGTATTTGCCGAGATCGTCGCCCAATGCGGTCGTGATCCAGGTCTTGCCGGCATCAATGGACAGCTCCACCTCCTTGATCCCGCTGCCGCCATCAAAAGCGATGCCCTTTATCGCGATGGGCCGATCGGCCCCCACCTTGGCGCCGTCGGACAGGCTGGTGATGAAGCTGCGGATGTCGTACCGGCCGATCGGCTTTGTCTTGCCGGCCGGCGCGCCGGGCGGCACGCACGCGCACTCGTTGTCTGGGATGCGATAGGCGGTCGCCATCCAGAAATTGGCGAGCGGGTGCTCCAACACGGTGATCTCGTTGAGGTGCTTCACCCAGTACGTGCCGTAGTAGCCGGGCACGATCAGGCGGAGCGGATAGCCATTCAGGACCGGCAGGTCGGTGCCGTTCATCGACCAGGCCAGCATCACCTCGCCGTCACGCGCGTGGTCGATATCGAGCGCCTTGGCGAAGTCAGGCGTGGTGTCCATCACCGGACCGTCCATGCCGTCGAACCGCACTTGCACCGCGCTTGCTTGCACGCCGGCGTGGTCGAGCACGGTCTTCAGCGCGACGCCCCGCCAGCGCGCGTTGCCCATCGCCCCGTTCCCCGACTGCCCGCCAGCCACACGCGGCTCGAAGAAGCCGCGGCTGTTGCCGGAGCACTGGTTGACCGCGACCAGCTCGACATTCGGGAGCGCCTTCAACTGGGCGAGGTTGAGCGTCAGCGCGGTGCGCACCGCCCCCTTCACCGCCAGCGTGAAGGTATCGGGGTCGAGCGAGTCGACTGGAATGGCCGCGAGGTGGTAGCGGACGAAGAAGGCGTCGTTCGGCGTGATGACGCCCTCGTTGAACACGGCGAATGGCGTTTCCAGCTGCGGTGGCCGCGACGTGAGCCCGATCAGCGGCCGCTTCTGCGGATACTTGACCAGCGGGCGCTCGCCGTTCTCGAACGGCAGCGTCACCGTCTCGGCGTGGGCGCTCGCCGCGCCGGCCAGCGCCAAGCCTTGCAGCACGAGCCGCCTGCCCAGCCGCGCCATCCCCGCCTCCGTCAGACTATGCCCGGTGGACTATGACAGGGCGTATGGGGACGGAGAACAAATCTTTCGAGGAACGTCTTCAAGCGGCGGCGCGAATCGCCGCCGCCCGCACGTCCTCGCCCACCACCGCCTCGAATGTCGCGAAATTCGCCTCGAACCGCGCGATCAACTCGCGCGCCTTCCGGTCATACGCCGCCTTGTCGGCCCAGCCCCGGCGCGGATCGAGCACCGCGTCCGGAACGCCGGGCACGGTTTCGGGAATCGACAGGCCGAAGAACGGGTCGCGGCGGAAGCGCCCGCGCGCCAGGGTGCCGTCCAGCACTGCATTCAGGAGTGTCCGGGTGTGGCGGATGCTCATGCGCTGGCCGACACCGTAAGCGCCCCCGGTCCAGCCGGTGTTGACCAACCAGCAATCGACTCGATGGCGTTGGATCATGGCTTCCAACATCCGCCCGTAGACCTCCGGCCGGCGCGGCAGGAAGGGGGCGGCGAAGCAGGTGCTGAAGGTCGCCTGCGGTTCGGCGCCCAGGCCCTTCTCGGTACCGGCGACGCGCGCCGTGTAGCCCGACAGGAAATGGTACATCGCTTGCGCCGGGCTCAGCCGGGCGATCGGCGGCAACACGCCGAAGGCGTCCGCCGTCAGCATCACCACGTTGCGCGGCTGCCCCCCGCGACCGGAGAGGACGACGTTAGGGATATACTCGACCGGATAGCAGGAGCGGGTATTCTCGGTCAGCGACTTGTCGGTCAGATCGAGGTTGCCCGCCGCGTCGGCGATGACGTTCTCCAGGACCGTGCCGAAGCGATGGGTCGCCGCCCAGATCTCGGGTTCCGCCTCCTGCGAAAGATCGATGGCCTTGGCGTAGCAGCCGCCCTCGAAGTTGAAGACGCCCTGATCGTCCCAGCCGTGCTCGTCATCGCCGATCAGCTTACGCGCCGGGTCTGACGACAGCGTTGTCTTGCCCGTCCCCGACAGGCCGAAGAACAAGGCGACATCGCCGGCCTCGCCGACATTGGCGCTGCAATGCATGGGCAGGATACCGCGCGCGGGCGCCAACCAGTTCATCACCGTGAAAATCGACTTCTTGATCTCCCCGGCGTACTCGGTCCCGACGATGACGATGCAGCGTTGCTCCAGCGACAACGCGACGGCGGTGGCGCCGCGGACGCCGTCGATCGCGGGGTCGGCCTGGAAGTGCGGCGCGTGCAGGATGACATAATCCGGGCGGAATCCGGCCAGTTCGCTCTTCGGCGGACGAATGAACACGTTGCGCGCGAACAGCGCCTGCCAAGGCCCGGTGCTCACCAGGCGCACCCGCACCCGCTGCGCCGGATCGGCCCCGGCATAGAGGTCCTGGGTGAACAGCTCCTGACCCTGGAGGTAGGTCCGCACCCGCGCCGTTAGGGCGGCGAAATGCGCGGGCGACAATTTCTGGTTGACCTTGCCCCACCACACTTCATCACGCACGGACGGCTCGTCCACCACGAACTTGTCCCGCGCCGAGCGGCCGGTATGCACCCCGGTTGCCACGATCAGCGCACCGTCGGCCGACAGCCGCCCCTCGTTGCGACACAGCGATGCGGCCACCAGCGCCGGAGCACTGAGGTTGGCATGGACCGCGCGCGCCATGGCAACGCCGGTGCCGTAGAGGGGGTCGGCTTCTGGCACGGGGGACGCTCCTCTGCTCGGTGGCGTTTGCGCAACCGATTCAACCTCAGTTTGTAACCGCATCCATGCATCCGTGCGAAGCCACGCCCGCGTGAAGGGTTGTCCACCCGGTCCTTGTCCGCTTCGCGGGAGTGACCCGGCAGCCCGGCTGGGTTAAATCAGGCCGGAAGCGGGAGAAGATCATAGTGGGCCAATCCAACAGCCTGCGCGCCGGCCCTGACGCGCGGGGCCGGTTCGGCGGCTTCGGCGGACGCTTCGTCGCCGAGACGTTGATGCCCCTGGTGCTCGAGGTGGAGCACGCCTACCAAGCCGCGCGCGCCGACCCCGCGTTTCAGACCGAACTCGACCTCTATCTGAAGAACTATGTCGGCCGCCCCTCCCCGCTCTGGCTGGCCGAACGGCTGACCCGCCATCTCGGCGGCGCCAAGGTGTATTTCAAACGCGACGAACTGAACCACACCGGCAGCCACAAGGCCAACAACTGCATGGGCCAGATCCTGTTGGCCCGCCGCATGGGCAAGACCCGCATCATCGCCGAGACCGGCGCCGGCCAGCACGGCGTCGCGACGGCAACCATGTGCGCGCTGTTCGGCTTGCCCTGCACCGTCTACATGGGTGTCACGGATGTCGAGCGGCAGAAGCCGAACGTCTTCCGGATGCGCCTGCTGGGTGCCGAGGTGCGCCCCGTGGCGTCGGGCGCCGGTACGCTGAAGGACGCGATGAACGACGCGATGCGCGACTGGGTCGCCAATGTCGAGGACACCTACTACCTGATCGGCACCGTCGCCGGCCCGCACCCCTATCCTACGATGGTGCGCGAGTTCCAGTCGGTGATCGGCGAGGAGGCGAAGCGCCAGATGCGCGAAGCAGAGGGCCGTCTGCCCGACGCCGCAGTGGCCTGCATCGGCGGCGGGTCCAACGCGATGGGGCTGTTCCACCCATTCCTCGACGACCCCTCGGTGCGCCTGATCGGCGTGGAAGCGGCCGGACGAGGCCTCGATACCCATGAGCATGCCGCCAGCCTGTCACGCGGACGGCCCGGCGTGCTGCACGGCAACCGCACATATCTGTTGCAGGACGAGGACGGCCAGATCCAGGAGGCGCACAGCATCAGCGCCGGCCTCGACTATCCGGGCATCGGGCCGGAACATTCCTGGCTGCACGAGATCGGCCGGGTCGAGTATGTCGCGGCAACCGACGCGGAGGCGCTGGCGGCCTTCCAGCTATGTACCCGCACGGAGGGCATCATCCCCGCCCTGGAGCCGGCGCATGCGCTGGCCCATGTGACGAAACTCGCGCCGACGATGGGCAAGGACGACATCATCCTGATGAATCTGTGCGGCCGCGGCGACAAGGACATCTTCACCGTGGCCGAGCATCTGGGGGTTACACTGTGAGCCGCATTCCGGCGCGTTTCGCCGCGCTCCGCGCCGAGGGACGGGGCGCGCTCATTCCGTTCATCGAGGCGTTCGACCCCGACCTCGCCACGTCGATGGCGTTGCTGCGCGGGATGCCCGGGGCCGGCGCCGACCTGATCGAGATCGGGGTGCCGTTCACCGACCCGATGGCGGACGGCCCGACCATTCAGGCCGCCGGCAAGCGGGGACTGAAGGCCGGCGCCAAGCTCGCGCGTATCCTCGGCATGGTCGCCGATTTCCGTCGTGACGACGAAGGGACGCCGATCGTGCTGATGGGCTACCTGAACCCGATCCTGTCCTACGGGCCAGAGCGGTTCTGCGCCGATGCCGCCACCGCCGGGGTGGACGGCCTCATTGTCGTCGACCTGCCGATCGAGGAGTCGGACCTGCTGGCCCCACACGCCGAGGCGCATGGCCTCGACATCGTCCGCCTGATCGCACCGACCACCGATGACACGCGGCTTCCACTGGTGCTCGCCGGCAGCTCCGGCTTCGTCTATTACGTCAGCATCGCCGGCATCACCGGGACGCGCACCGCGAGTGCCGAGCACCTCGCGACCGCGATCCCGCGCATCCGCCGCGCGACCGACCTGCCGATCGCAGTTGGCTTCGGCGTGCGCTCCCCCGCGCAAGCGGCCACCGTGGTCGGCGTGGCCGACGCCGCCGTGGTCGCCTCGGCGCTGATCGACACGCTGGCCGCCAGCCTCGATGAACATGGCCGCGCCGGGCCGGACACGGTGCGGCTGGTGCTGGATCAGGTGCGAGGGCTTGCCGAAGGGGTGCGCGGGGCGAGGGTTCCCGCATGAGCTGGCTCACCGAGTACGTTCGCCCCAAGATCCGCACGCTGTTCACCCGCAGCGAGGTGCCGGACAATCTTTGGCACCAATGCTCCGCCTGCCAGCAGATGATCTTTGCTCGTGACCTGGAGGCGAACCTCAAGGTCTGCCCGCATTGCGGCTTCCACATGCGTGCGACCGCCGCCGAGCGGCTGACGTGGACCTTCGATCCAGACGCCTTCACCCGGATCGAGCTGCCCAAGGTGCCCTCGGACCCGCTGCGGTTCCGTGATTCGAAGCGATATTCCGACCGATTGAAGGAAGCCCGCGACAAGACCCACATGGACGACGCCCTCGCCGTCGCGCATGGCACGATCGAAGGCAGCGCCGCCGTGGTCGCGGCGATGGAGTTCGGTTTTCTCGGCGGCTCGATGGGGGCGGCGGTGGGCGAGGGGTTGGTCGCTGCCGCCCAGCTCGCCGTGCTCCAGGACGCCCCGCTGGTCGTCTATACCGCGTCGGGCGGGGCGCGCATGTACGAGGGCGCGATCAGCCTCATGCAGATGCCGCGCACGGTGATCGCCACGCAATTGGTCAAGGAGGCTGGGCTGCCGTTCCTCGTCGTGCTGACCGATCCCACCACCGGCGGCGTTTCGGCGAGTTTCGCCATGCTGGGCGATATCCAGATCGCCGAACCCGGCGCGCTGATCGGCTTCGCCGGCGCGCGCGTGATCGAGCAGGCGATGCGCGAGAAGCTGCCCGAGGGCTTCCAGCGCGCCGAGTACTTGCACGAACACGGCATCGTCGACATGGTCGTCCGCCGCACCGAGTTGCGCGCCACGCTGGCGCGGCTGATCCGCTTGCTCCGGGTCTCGCAGGCCGGCGAGGTGGCCCCCGCCGCGGAACCGACGCCCGCGCACGCCGCGTGAGCGCCTCGCGCATAGACGCCGTCGTCGCCCGGCTGCATGGGCTGTACCCGCGCCTCATCGACCTCAGCCTGGACCGGCTGCGCGACCTGCTCGCCAAGCTGGGCAGCCCGGAGCGGCGTCTGCCGCCGGTCATCCATGTCGCCGGCACCAATGGCAAAGGCAGCACCTGCGCGTTCCTGCGCGCCATCGCCGAGTCGGCCGGCTTGCGGGTCCACGTGTACACCTCGCCGCACCTCGTG
This sequence comes from Acetobacteraceae bacterium, assembly GCA_039938035.1. GTDB lineage: Bacteria > Pseudomonadota > Alphaproteobacteria > Acetobacterales > Acetobacteraceae > DATFDN01. Next base: position 11,705 of record JBDTFI010000204.1, read on the forward strand.
CGCTTCAACGAGCGCATCCGGCTCGCCGGCCGCCTCGTCGACGACGCGGCCCTCGCCGAGGCGCTGGAGACGGTCGAGCGGGTGAACGCGGGGGCGCCGATCACCGTCTTCGAGGTCATCACCGCAGTCGCGCTTTACCTGTTCGCAAGCGTACCGGCCGATCTCTGCGTGCTGGAGGTTGGCCTGGGCGGACGGGGCGATGCGACCAACGTGGTCGACCACCCGGTCTCCTGCGCCATCACCTCCATCTCGCTCGACCATCGCGACCTGCTGGGCGACACACTGGGGGCGATCGCGGCCGAGAAGGCCGGGATCGTCAAGCCGGGCGTGCCGGTCGCGATCGGCGCGCAGGAGC
>JBDTFI010000205.1:0-3758 GCA_039938035.1 Acetobacteraceae bacterium
CGCGCGGCGAGGCGACCGTGGTCTTCACCGTCCAGCCGGTGGGCTGGGTCGGCGAGTGGCACGAGAACCCGGCCCCGCAATGGATCGTACCGTTGTCCGGCCGCTGGTGGGTCGAAGCGATGGACGGCACGCGGGTCGAGATGGGGCCGGGCCAGTTGTCGCTCGGCGAGGATCAGGGCTGCAAGGCGGACGCAAACGGGCGCAAGGGCCACCGCTCGGGCGTGATCGGCGGTCAGCCGGCGGTGCTGATGACTGTGCAACTCCATGCCCCGCCTGTCCGTCGTCCGTGCCATATGCCGTGACGCGTGGTGGAAAGCTTTGTCATCCTCGATCCCCGTTTCAGGGCCTTCGTGTTGCCGAACGCGCCGCTGGTGAAGCTTGCCGAGGGGTTCGCCTGGCCGGAAGGTCCGGTCTGGTTCGGCGATCAGGAGTGCCTCCTGGTGAGCGACCTGCCGAATGACCGGATCATGCGCTGGACCGAGCAGAGCGGCTGGTTCAGCGATCCACAGTACGGGATCAACACCGATTACGAGGGCGGCAAGCAGGCGCCGGAATTACCGCCAACTTTGTACCGTCTCGACCCTCGGGACGGCACGCTTGCCGTCGTGGCAGACGATTTCGACGGTCCCAACGGTCTTTGCTTCTCGCCCGACGAATGCCGCCTCTACGTCGCCGAGAGTGGACGCCAGTTCGCCGCCGACCCGGTGCAACACATCCGCGCCTTCGACGTCGTTGGCGACCGCCTCGCCAACGGGCGCGTCTTCCACAAGGTCGAGCCCGGATTCGCCGACGGGTTCCGCTGCGACGAGGACGGCCATCTCTGGAGCAGCGCCGCCGACGGCGTGCATTGCATCGACCCGTCCGGCGCGCTGCTCGGGAAGATCCTCGTGCCATCCACGGTCGCCAACCTCACCTTCGGCGGCCGCAACCGCAGCCGCCTGTTCCTCTGCGCCTCGCACACTCTGTATGCGATCTACATCAACCAACGCGGGGCGCAGCGTCCATGACGGCGCGCGCATTGCGTCTGTTGCGCGTCGGGCGAACGGTCGCCGATCTTTCGCGTGCGAGCGCGTTCTACCACGACGTGCTTGGCTTCACGGTGGGGAACGTCGCCGAGGCCGACCCGGCATGGGCGGAACTGCTTGGGGGCGCCGGCGCGCGCGTGCTGACCTGCCGCCTTCGGCTCGGCCAGCAAGAGCTGGAACTGGCCGAATTCGACCCGCCTGGCGCGCCGTACCCGAGCGACAGCACCGCCGCCGATCTCTGGTTCCAGCATATCGCGATCGTCACGCCGGACATGGACGCCGCCTATCGCCGGCTCGCGGCGCGCGGCGTCGCGCCGATCACGCGAGGTGGTCCGCAGCACCTGCCTCCGTCCACCGGAGGCGTGATGGCCTTCAAGTTCCGCGACCCCGACGGCCATCCGCTGGAACTGATCCAATTCCCGCCCGGCACCGGCGATCCGGTGTGGCAAGAGCCCGCATCGGGCGCCCTCACGATCGGGTTCGACCACTCCGCGTTGAGCATCGCCGATGCGGCAAGGAGCATCGGCTTCTATACGGGCGTGCTGGACTTCGCTTTGGCGTCCCAGCAGGTCAACCGTGGCCCGGAGCAGGATTGCCTGGACGGACTCGGGGGCGTGGCCGTCGATGTCGTCGCCCTCCGCCCCATGCGGGGGCAGACGCCCCATGTCGAGCTCCTCGGCTATCGGAGGCCACGCGGCCGTGCGGCCTCCGCCACCCCGAGGCCAAGCGACATCGCCGCCGACCGGCTGATCGTCGAGGTCGAAGGCCTCGCCGCCATTCTCGAGGCGCTGCGCGCGCCCGCTTCGGGAATCGTCACGCTCGCCGACGGCGCACAGGCGGCGCTGGTACGCGATCCGGACGGGCACTCGGTCGTGCTGGAAGCAGCATTAGGCAATGACACAGAGGGCAGGAGGAGCACGGAGTCCACGGAGAGTGAGCGCACACCAGTTTGAAGCAAAGGCCGCGAACAGGCGCCGCGTCATGTCTGGACGGCCGGCTTCTGGCAAGGAGACCTCGACGAACAGACCCGAGCCCTCGTCTTCCACACCTGGACTTATCGTTTCAGGTCGAATCATCAACACCGTCATCGCTTTTGGGCGTCTTTGGCTTCAATCTGATCCGACCACGCTCTAAAACACTTTCGGATCAGATTGACTCGAGACCACCGTCATCGCAAGCCGGAGGCGAAGCGATCCATGTGTGGACGGCCCCCTGCTTGCAAGGTCCGTGAGCTGATGTTCGGGTCGAATCGCTTGCTTCCATGTGTCCGGCCTGTTTGCGCGGTCGGCAGACCGCTGGCCAAGATGGTTTCCGCGACGGGAGTTCCAAACAGGCGGGCGGCGTCGAGGCGCCACTGGATCGCGCGGAGTGTCTCTCGTCTCGGATCGATCGATCCCACCATCTGCTCCTTCTCGTGCAAGGTCCGGCACCGACGGGACGCGCTGGGTAGATCGCGTGTCCCGCCGATCTCGTCAGGCGGCGGCCAGCGTCGCGGACGCCGACGCCACGGGCTTGGCTGGCATGGAGTCGTAGGCCCCGCCGGTGGTCATCAGCTTCCAGGCGATGCGGGCTGTCTTGTTGGCCAGCGCCACGGCGCAAAGCTTGGCTGGTTTGCGGTCCATGAGCTTGAGCAGCCATGGCATCGGGCGTCGGCTGGCGCCGCGCCTGGTCTGCCAGACGACGGCGGTGGCGCCGACCACCAGCAGGCTTCGCAGCGTCTCGTCGCCGGCGCGCGTGATCCCGCCCAGCCTCACCTTGCCCGCCGTGGAGTGATCCTTCGGTGTGAGTCCAAGCCAAGCGGCGTAGTCCCGGCCGGAGCGGAACGCCTTCGGATCGGGTGTCTTCATCACCAGCAGCGAGGCGATGACCGGCCCAATCCCGGGAACCTTGGTAAGCCGCTGCGACAGCGCGTTGGCAAGGTGCCATTCCAGCAATCGGGCGTCGGTCGCCTCGATCCGGGCTTGCAGCCGCGCGTAGTCCGCCGCCTGCTCGGCGAACAACGCCCGCGCCAGCGCCGGCACCGTCTCGTCGGCCTGGAGCTGTTCCAACAGCTTCGCGACATGGCTCGCCCCCTTGGCCACCACGAGCCCGAATTCGGCCGCATAGCCTCGGATCGTGTTGGCCAATTGGGTACGCTGGCGCACCAGCCGTTCGCGCTCCCCGGCCAGCATGAGTGCGGCCTGCTGCTCGGCCGTCTTCACCGGCACGAACCGCATGGTCGGGCGGCTCATCGCCTCGCACAGCGCCTCGGCATCGGCCGCGTCGTTCTTGCCACGCTTGACATAGGGCTTCGCCAGCTGCGGGGCGATCAGCTTCACCGTATGCCCCAGTCGGCTCAGCTCGCGCGCCCAGTGGTGCGCGGCGCCGCACGCCTCGATCGCCACCACCGTCGGCGCGAGACGCTCGAAGAACGTCGCCATGGCGCTGCGACTGAGCTTCCTGCGCAGGATCGGCTGCTCGGCCGAGTTCACCCCATGAAGCTGGAAGATTCGCTTCGACGTATCCATGCCAATACGGCTAATCTGGTCCACGGACGGCTCCTTTCGATGATGTCTCACGACCTCATCATGGGCACACAGATGCCGTTCGGGGGCCGTCCACCCCAACAGGCTCGGTAGCGGTCGAGAGTGTCGAAGTCGGTACTGCCACGGAGCAGCAAAGCCTGGGCGACGGCGCGTTTGAGGTGGCCGTGCTGGCTCTCGATGGCGCCGTTCTCGTGCGCCACCCCCGTGT
>JBDTFI010000206.1:0-8280 GCA_039938035.1 Acetobacteraceae bacterium
AAGACCCGACCGCGCAGATCCAGTTCACGGTCCGCGCCCCCGACGGCACTACCTTCGGTGCCTCCTCGGGCGCGAATAATCGCCTGGTGCGCTACATCCAGCGCCCCGGCTACCGCTTCTTCCAGATCACGCTGCCGCCCGGGCCGACGCGGACGATCGGCCCCAACCAGCTCGGCCAGTGGCGATGCTGATTGATCCGGTCGCCATCAGCGGCGGCACCACCAGGGCGTCGACCGACGTGCTGGTGGAGAGCGAGTTGCAGATCACCGCCCGCGTCCAGGCATCCACCGTCGGCGCCCCGATGTCGTTGATGGTGGAGCTGACCCATGCCGGCTCGGTGGTCGGCAACGCGAAGGTGGGCGTGAACCTCACCGCGCCGCTCACCTCGCTCGCGCACTTGTCGACACCGCTCGTCCGCCATCGCGCGGTCGCCGCGGACACGCACCACATCCCGCCCGCGTTGCAGATCCTGACGAAGACCCACGTGACGCATTACCAGGCCCACTTCAACAAGCGCCTGTACGTGCCCGAATTGCCGGCGCCGCGCGTCGACGGCGTCTATCACGCCGAGGTCTCGGCGACCGGAAACGCCTGTGGCGGCGCGTTCGAGCGCTACTGGTCCACTTCGTTCTACGTCGGGCCGCGAGGCAAGCAGAGGCCGGCAGAGGGGCGATAAGTCCATCCCGCGACAGGCAAGTTGACTTGCCCGCGCCGCTTCGTCACCTTGCGCCCAAGCTAAAACGCGCCGCCGACGCAGAAGCAGCGGGGCAACGATAGGGAGGGCGGATGGGAAATCCAGACCGAGCGACGCCCGCGCGCAGGCGCCGGCGAGCGTATGTCTGACGCGCGCGCCGGGGCCGATGGCCCCTTGCTCAGCGTACGCAACGTCGTGGTGCGCTTCGGCGGCGTCGTCGCCCTGGCCGGCGTGTCCTTCGATGTCGGGCGCCACCAGATCTGCGGCCTGATCGGTCCCAACGGCTCGGGCAAGACCACCCTGTTCAATTGTATCAGCGGCATCTACCGCTACGCCGAGGGCGACATCCTGTTCGAGGGCAACTCGCTCAAGGGCGAGCCGCGCTACCGCATGGCCCCGCTCGGCATCGGGCGCACCTTCCAGAACGTGGCGCTGTTCAGCCGGCTGACCGTACGCGACAACATCCTGGTGGGCGGCCACCACCTCGCCCACTCGGGCTTCGCCGCCAACGCGCTCCGCCTGCCGATCGTGCGGGTCGAGGAAGCGGCGGCGCGGCATCGCCTGCGCGATGTTCTGGACCTTCTCACGCTGGGCGACGTGGCGGACCTGCCGGTGGGCGGCCTGCCGTTCGGCACCCAGAAGCGGGTGGAGTTGGGCCGCGCCCTGATGGGCGCCCCGAAGCTGCTGCTGCTCGACGAGCCGGCGGGCGGCCTCAACCACAGCGAGGTCGACGGCCTGTCGACGCTGATCCGCGAGATCGGCGCCCATTTCGACATGTCCGTGCTGGTGGTCGAGCATCACATGAGCATGGTGATGGGCATTTCCGACAAGGTCGTCGCGCTCGAATTCGGCCGCAAGATCGCCGACGGCACGCCCGATGAGGTCCGCCGCGAACCGGAGGTGATCCGCGCCTATCTCGGTGGAACCGCGGACGAAGAGAGGTTGCATGCCGGCGCTGCTTGAGGCGCGCGGTCTGCACGCCGGCTATGGGCAGACAAAGGTTCTGCACGGGCTCGATTTCGCCGTCGAACAAGGTCGCACCACCACGCTGCTGGGCGCCAACGGCGCCGGCAAGACCACCACGCTGCGCGCCATCTGCGGGCTGATCCGCCCGCAGGGCGAGGTGCGGCTCGCCGACAAGCGGATCGACCGCGAGCCGGCCGAGGAGATCGTGCGCCGCGGCGTCGGTCACGTTCCCGACGGCCGAGGCACCTTGATGGAGCTGACGGTCGAGGAGAATTTGCGCCTCGGCGCCTACACGCGCCGAGACCGTAACGGCGTGAAGGCTGATTTCGAGCGCATGTTCCGTTACTTCCCTCGCTTGAAGGAGCGCTATCGCCAACAGGCGGGCACATTGTCGGGCGGCGAACAGCAGATGCTGGCGATCGCACGCGCGCTGCTGGTCAAGCCGCGCCTGCTGCTGCTCGATGAGCCCTCGTTTGGCCTCGCGCCGCTGATCGTGGCCGACATCTTCGAGATCCTGCGTCGCATCCGCGCCGATGAAGGGGTCAGCATCCTGCTGGTGGAGCAGAACAGCTCCGTCGCGCTGGACTTCGCCGACCACGCCTACCTCCTGGAAACCGGCCGCATCGTGGTGTCCGGCCCCGCCGCCGATCTCCGCAAGGACGAAGCGGTTCGGCGCGCGTATCTCGGTTATTAGGGAGTGCAACCGTGAACGGGCTCGCGCATCAGGTCATCTCCGGGCTCGCCAGCGGCAGCATCTACGCCGCGGTCGCGCTCGCTCTGGTCATGATCTATCAGGCGACCCACCACGTGAATTTCGCCCAGGGCGAGATGGCGACGCTCTCGACTTATATCTGCCTGACCCTGATCAACGCGGGAGTCCCGTACTGGGGCGCCTTCGTGATCACCGTCATCGTCTCCTTCGTCATGGGCGCGGTGGTCGAACGGGTGCTGATCCGCCCAGTGAACAACGCCCCCATCCTGACCGTGGTCGGCGTGTTCATCGGCCTGCTGCTGGTCATCAACGCGATGGACGGCTGGATCTTCGACTACATCATCAAGCCCTTCCCCTCGCCGTTCGGCGGCGGGCAGCCGATGCTGGATGGCTTCATCTCCTCGCACGAGTTGGGCGAAACGGGGGTCACGCTCATCGTGCTGCTGCTCGTCTATCTGTTCTTCCGCCACACCACGCTGGGTCTGGCGATGCGCGCGGCGGCGTTCAATCCGACATCGGCGCGCCTGTGCGGCGTGCGGGTGAACCGGATGCTGGCGCTGGGCTGGGGCCTGGCGGCGGCGATCGGAGCCGTCGCGGGGATGATGGTCGCGCCGATCGTCTTCCTCGACCCGAACATGATGTTCGGCATCCTCATCTACGCCTTCGCCGGCGCCCTTCTGGGCGGCATCGACAGCCCCCTGGGCGCGGTGATCGGCGGCTTCATCGTGGGCGTGCTGGAGAACGTCTTCGGCGCCTACATCGTCGGCACCGAACTGAAGCTGACCGTTGCGTTGATCATCATCGTCGCCGTGCTGCTGATCAAGCCCGCCGGGCTGCTCGGACGCCCGGTGCAGAGCAGGGTGTAGCCATGCGCGACGCCAACCTCGCCCCGATCGGAGCGGACGAGACGCAAGGTCGGCTAGAGACGTGGCGGGTCGTCGCGGTGCTGGTCTTCCTCGCCATCGCCATCGCGCTGACGTTCCTGGTGAGCAGCTATCGGCTGTTTCAGCTTTCGATGACGATCTCCTATGCATGCGCGGTCCTGAGCCTGACCGTGTTGACCGGCATCAACGGCCAACTCTCGCTCGGCCACGGCGCGTTCTACGCCGTCGGCGCCTACGCGACGGCGATCCTCATGACGAACTACGGCTGGCCGTATTGGACGACCATCCCGGTCGCCGCAATCGCCGCGGGAATTATCGGCTTCCTGGTTGGCTTCCCGGCGTTGCGCCTGGCCGGGCTCTATCTCGCGCTGGTGACCTTGGCGCTCGCCGTCGCCGCACCGCAGATCCTCAAGGTGAACGCGCTGTCCGATCTCACCGGCGGCGTCCAGGGACTGACCACCGACAAAGCGGAGGCGCCGTTCGGCCTGCCGCTGAATCCTGATCAATGGATTTACCTATTCTGCCTGGCGATCGGCTGCATCGTCTTCCTGCTGGGTTGGAACCTGACGCGCGGGCGGATCGGGCGGGCGATGATGGCGATCCGCGATCAGCCGCTCGCGGCTGAATCGATGGGGATCAATCTCGCCGCCGTGAAGACCCGCACCTTCGCGATCAGCGCCGCCTTCGCCGGGGTCGCCGGCGCGCTCACCACCATCGTCGTGCAGTTCGTCGCTCCGGACAGCTTCAACCTCTTTATCTCCATCTGGTTCTTCGTGGGCCTCGTGGTCGGTGGCGTTGCCTCCATTCCCGGCGCCCTGTTCGGCGGCGCTTTCATCGAATTCGTCCCCAACATCGCCAACGACATCTCCAAGGCGGCCCCGGGTGCGATCTACGGAATGATCCTGATCGCGTTCATGTACGTGCTGCCGACCGGGGTCGCCGGCGGGCTGCACCGGCTGTTCCGCCGGCTGTTCGCCCGGCGCCACCGTACCGCGACAGCGCGATAAGGAGACTCCGATGCTCGATTTGAGCGGTAAGGTGGCGATCGTCACGGGCGCCGGCTCCGTCGGCCCTGGATGGGGCAACGGCCGCGCCACCGCGACCCTGCTCGCGCGCCAGGGCGCGAAGGTCTTCCTGGTCGATGTCGACGCCGCTGCCGCCGAGGCGACGCACGCGACCATCGAGGCCGAGGGCAACACCAGCGCCACCTATCGCTGCGACATGCTGATCGCCGCCGAGGTGGCCGCGATGGTCGCCGCCTGCCTCGCCCAGTTCGGCCGCCTCGATATTCTGATCAACAACGTCGGCGGCTCCGCGCCGGGTGATGCGGTGAGCATGGAAGAGGACGTCTGGGATCGCCAGATCGGCCTCAATCTCAAGACCGTGTTCCTCGGCTGCAAATACGCGCTGCCGGAGATGGCCCGCACTGGCGGGGGTGCGGTGGTGAACATCAGCTCCGTCGCCGGATTGCGCAACGACGGCCATGGCGGACGCCAGCACGTCGCCTACAGCGCCTCGAAGGCTGCGGTCATCCAATTCACCCGCTCGACCGCCGGCGCGGTGGTGAAGCAGGGCATCCGCTGCAACACCGTCGTGCCTGGCCTGATGCACACGCCGCTGGTGGAGCAGCGCCTCGCCAAGACCGTCGCCGGGGGCGATGCCGCCTCGTTGATCGCCAGTCGCAATGCTCGCTGCCCGATGGGGCGCATGGGCACCGGCTGGGATGTCGCCAATGCCGTGCTGTTCCTGGTCTCCGACGAGGCCGCCTACATCACCGGCACCGAGATCGTGGTCGATGGCGGGTTGATCCTCGCCTCGCCATAACAGGAGACGAAGATGGCCGATCGCTTCCCCGAACTGACACCCGAAACCATGACGCCGGAGCAGCGCCGGGTCGCCGACTCCATCCAGTCCGGCCCGCGCGGCGCCGGATTGCGGGGGCCGTTCAACGCGCTGCTGCGCAGCCCCGACCTCGCCGAGGTGGTGCAGAAGGTCGGCGCCTTCGTCCGCTTCAGCAGCTCCATTCCCGCCCGGCTGAACGAACTGGCGATCATCATCACCGGCCGCAAATGGATGGCGCAGTACGAGTTCTACGCCCACCGCCGCCTCGCGCTCGCCGCCGGCCTGCGCGCCGAGATCGCCGACGCGGTCGCCGCCAACCGCCGTCCCGACGGCATGGCGCAGGACGAAGCCGACGTCTACGACTTCGCGAGCGAGTTGCTGAACACCGGGCAGGTAAGCGATGCGACGTATGCCCGCGCCCAGGCCCGCTTCGGCGAACGCGGCGTGGTCGACCTCGTCGGCGCGTGCGGCTATTATAGTCTCGTGTCAATGGTCCTGAACGTGGCTCGGGTGCCGCTTCCACCCGGCGAAGTGCCGCCGTTCTAGCCGCTCTGAGAGAGACGGCTGCTATGGGTGAACTGTACCGCACTGATCTGGCGCTGTGGTCAGCGCAGCAGGCCGAGGCGATCCGCGCGGCGGCGCGCGAGGGCCGCAACGCGCCGGTGGATTGGGACAACGTGGCCGAGGAGATCGAGAGCTTGGGCGCCTCGGAACGACGCACGCTAGCGAGCCATATCAGGACCGTGCTCGAATACCTGATGAAGTTACAAGGCTCGCCGGCTCCTGACCCTCGCAGGAGATGGCGCGAGACGATCACTCGGGCGCGCATCGAGATCGAGCAAATCCTGGAGGAAAGTCCCAGCCTGCGACGCGAGGTGTCCGATGTGATCGCGCGCCAGCACGGCGCGGCCAGGCGGATCGTTGGCGATGGCCTGACCTACGACGCCGATCAGGTGCTCGGCGACTGGTTCCCCGGGAGCGAGACATGAAATTCGGCCTGCGCTACTGCAACACCGGCCGCTACACCGACCCCAAGGAAGCGATCGCGCTGATGCAAGCGGCCGAGGCGGCCGGGTTCGAATCCGCCTGGACCGTCGAGCACATCGTGGTGCCCGAGGGCTACCAGAGTGCCTACCCGTATTCCCCAACGGGCAAGATGCCGGGCAAGGAGTGGGAGTTCGCGCTGCCCGACGCCCTGACCTGGATGGCCTACGTCGCCGCCGCCACCACGCGCATCAAGCTGGCGACCGGCGTCATCATCCTGCCGGAGCACAACCCAGTGCTGTGCGCCAAGCAGGTCGCGACGCTCGATCATCTGTCGGGCGGGCGCGTCATCCTCGGCATCGGTGTCGGCTGGTTGAAGGAGGAATTCGATGCGCTCGGCGTGCCGTTCGAGCCGCGCGGGCGGATGACCGACGAATACATCGCCGCGATGCGCGAGCTGTGGACCGCCGACAAACCGACCTTCCACGGCGAGTTCGTCAACTTCGAGAAGGCGCACATGCGCCCGAAACCCGTGAACGGCACCGTCCCCATCGTGATCGGCGGCCACACCAAGGCCGCCGCGCGCCGCGCCGGGCGGATTGGCGACGGCTTCTTCCCCGCCCGCGGCACCACGCCCGAACTGCTCGTCCTGATGCGCGAGACCGCGCGTGAGGCCGGGCGCGACCCCGACGCGATCGAGGTGACGGTCAGCGCGCCTGACGACCTCGCGACCATCCCCGACCTCGCGCGCGCCGGCATCCACCGCGTCACCATCCCGGTGATGGCGAACGCGGGTCTGGCCAAGCGCATCTCGGGGCCGGAGGACGTGCTCGCGTTTCGCGAAATGATCGAGCGCTATCGCGGCTAGAAGAGGGCGCGCACTTCCGCTCCAACCCCGCTGCCGGTATGCTTCGCGGCAATGTTGGAGGAAAGCCCGTCATGATCCGTCGCCGCCACCTGCTTCAGGCATCCGCCGCCGCCCTGGCGGCACCTGCTATCGTCGCCAGGGCCAACGCCCAATCGACGTTCGACTGGAAGCAGTTCAAGGGCCAGCATATTGAGGTCAACTACCAGCTCTCTCCGCGGGGCGACGTTGCGCGCGCGCACATGAAGGAGTTCGAGGCGCTGACCGGCATCACCGTCGGCTTCGAGCAGATCCCCGAGCAGCAGCAGCGCCCGAAAGTGGCGCTCGAAATGGCCTCCGGCCACCCGAGCTTCGACGTGGTGAATGTCGGGATGCACGTGCAGAAGCGCCTGATCGAGAAGGCGAAATGGATGGAGGATCTGCGGCCCTACATCGCCGACGCCTCGCTCACCGCACCCGATTTCAACCAGGCTGATTTCAGCAAGCCGTCGATGGAAGTGGCCACCGACGAAGACGGCCACATCAACGTCCTGCCGCTCAATCAGGACCTGTTCATCATCTACTACAACACTGAATTGCTGTCGCAGAAGGGTTTCAACGCTCCGCCGAAGAGCTTCGACGAGATGATGAGCATGGCCCACACGCTCACCGACCCGGCGAAGGGCGTGTACGGGTTCACCGGGCGCGGGGTGAAGAACGCCAACGTCGTGCTGTACGACTCCATCCTGCTGGGGTGGGATCAGGAGACGGTCACGCCGGACGGCAAGAAGCTGCTGACCGACACGCCGGCGGCGGTCGCGGCGGGGGATTGGTATCAGAAGATCATGCGCGAGTGCGCGCCTCCCGGCAGCGTCGGCTTCAACTGGAACGAGTGCCAGACGACGTTCAGCCAGGGTCGCGGGGCGATGTGGTGGGACGGCATTGGCTTCTCGGCCCCGCTCATCGATCCGACCAAATCCAAGGTCGTTGGCAAGGTGGGTTTCGCGCCCGTTCCTGCCGGACCGAAGGCGCATAACTGCGCCACCTTCATCGACGGCGTCGGCATCCCGGCGAAGGCGAAGAATAAGAAAGCCGCGTGGCTGTTCCTGCAATGGGTCACCGGCAAGCAGATGCTGACCGAGGTGCTGCGCACCGGCTCCGGCACGCCGGCCCGGCTGTCGGTCTACGAGCAGCCGGAGGTGGTCAAGAGCAGCAAGTTCCCGCAGGAATGGTTCGATACCACCCAGGTGAGCCTCAAGATGGCGCGTTCGGGTCTGCCGGTGATCGTGCCGGTGACCGAGTTCCGCGACATCCTGGGCGTCGGGCTGACCAACATCGTGCTCGGCAAGGACGT
>JBDTFI010000207.1:0-8042 GCA_039938035.1 Acetobacteraceae bacterium
CTCTTGCGCGGGCGATCCGCGAGGTGGTCTCCGTGCCGGTGTTCTGCATCGGCAAGATCGCCACGCCGGCGGAGGCCGAGGCGATCGTCGCCGCAGGGGACGCCGACATGGTCGGCATGACCCGCGCCCACATCGCCGAGCCGGCGATCCTGCGTAAGCTGCAGGCGGGACAGGCCGACGACATCCGCACCTGCATCTACTGCAACGTGAGCTGCTTCGGCCGCCAGCAGCGGGTCGGCGACATCACCTGCGTCTATAACCCGCGCACTGGGCGCGAGTATCTCTGGCCGAGGCTGGAGCGCGCGCCGGCAACGCGCCGGGTGTTGGTGATCGGCGGCGGGCCGGGCGGGCTGGAAGCGGCGCGGGTCGCCGCCAAGCGCGGTCATCGCGTTGAACCGCACGAGCGCGCCAGCGCGCTTGGTGGCCAGGTGCTCGCGCTGGCGCGCACGCCGCACCGCGAGGGCTATCTGGTACGAGACCATTTCGGCTCACCGACTTTCAGCCCGGCGCCAGCATGGCGCTCGCCAGGAACAAGGGCTACTGGATGACCGGTCATCCATACCTCGATAGTGCTCGCATCGTGGTGATAACGGGAGCCGATGGCGCAACAGGCGACTTTGCGCGGCGGAGAGGTCGATTTCGTCAGCAGTCTTTCGGCGAAGCTGTCTGGGGCTGCGCGCGGCGCGCGCGGCATCCAGGCCAATTCGACGGTGACCGGTGTCTACCATCCGGTAATGTTGCAGGCGAACCTTGCGCCGTTCGACAATCCCAAGGTGCGCGAGGCGTTCCGGTACATTCTGGATCGCAAGGCGCTGATGGCATCGACGCTGTTCGGGCAAGGCAAGCTCGGCAACGACGTGACGCTGCCGCCCGGTAATCCTTACCTGACTGCCTTGCCGCAGAACGAACAGGACCTCGACCGCGCGCGCCGACCGATCTCCGAGGCGGGGGTCGGGTCGCTCACGCTCAATTTCTGGTGCAGCAGCGAGCGGCCGCCGACCCCGAAGGTGGCGCTGGCGATGAAGGAGTCGGCCGCCAAGATCGGCATAACCGTCAATGTGCGGGACATTCCGTACACTGAGTACGTCGCCAGCGTGGCGCGCAAGACTCTACACCGCCAACTGCTCCGGCAGCCCGACGCTCTATGAGTCGTTGTACTTGGTATTCTACAGCAAGGTTCGACTGAACTACAGCGCGACCGAGACCAGCCCAGGCCCCGATGCGCTCCTCGAGGACATCGTCGCCGAAGTCGATATCGACCGCCGCAAGCAGTTGGTGGCGCAGGCACTGACCAAGATCCACGATACGAGCGATCGCGTGGTTCCCTATTTCCTGAACTATCTCGGTGCGACCAGCGACAAGGTACAGGGCTTCGTCCCACCGCAATATGACATGGTCGATGTGAGGCCGATCTGGCTCCGCGCCTGATCGCAGCGCTGTTCGTCGAGCGAGACCGCCGGTGAAAGCGGCGCAACTCATCATGCGACGCCTGGGTCTGCTGCTCGTCGTGTTGTTCATCGTCTCCGTGCTGACCTTCGTCATCGTCAACGTGTTGCCGGGCGACGTCGCCAACGCGATCCTTGGTGATCTTGGCACGCCCGCCCAGGTGGTGGTGGCGTTGCGCCGGCAGATGGGACTCGATCTGCCGCTGCTGACCCGCTATTGGGCCTGGATCGCTGGGTTGCTTTGCGGCGATTTTGGCCAGTCGCTGCAGTTCGGGTTGCCGATCGCGCCGATGCTGCTGGGCCGCCTTCGCAATTCGGCGATACTCGGTGCCATCACCCTGCTGATCGCGGTACCGACCGCGGTGCTGCTCGGTGGGCGTGCGGCAGGGCCGGCTGACTGACCGCGTCGTCTCCGGCTTCGCTGTGCTGGCTTTTTCGTTGCCGGAATATGTCATGGGATTGCTGCTGATCCTGGTGTTCAGCATCTGGCTGCCATTGCCAAGTCACCCGGGCCGGCATGATCGCCGCGCTCGACAGCGGCTATGTGCGAACCGCCGTGCTGAAGGGGCTGCCGGGCTGGGCCGTGGCGCTGAAGCACGCGCTGCCGAACGTGCTGCTGCCGACAATCTCCGAGATAGGCATGAATTTCGGCTATGTGCTGGGTGGCATCGTCATCGTGAGCGCGGTGGATCACCGCGATATACCCGTGGTGGGAGGCGGGGTGCTGGTGGTGGCGGTCGCGTACGGCATCGGCAACCTGCTGGCCGATGTCACGTCCATCCTGCTGAACCCGCGGCTTCACGGTTGAGTGCGACCCTGCTCGTCCGGCCGTCGATGCGTCTCGCCATCGGCGACATGGCGGCACTGAACTTCATCGGGCTGGTGGTTGTCCTGATCCTGTTCGGCACCGCGATCGCACCGTTCTCGCCGACTGAATTTCACTCCGACAATGCCTTGCAGCCGCTACGCATGACGTTCCTGTTCGACACTGACGAATTCAAGCGCGACGTGTTCAGCCGCGTGCTGTGCGGCGCGCGGTGGCCCCTGCTGCTTGCACTTGCCGCCGCGATGACGGACGTGGCGCTCGGCACGCTGAGGCGTGGCTCTACATCCAGCCGGAAGTGTAGAGCTTCGGCAGATCCTTGGGTGCATAGCGTGGCCGCCCTGTCATCTTCGGTTGGACGCGCCCGAAGCCCGCGGCGGCGAGGTCCAGCCCGTCAACGAAGGCATCGATGAAGCGGACGGGGTTCTCTTGGCCGACGTATTCGTCCAGCGATTCTGGCAGTAGCAGGCTTTGGGATCGATCGGGACCGGAGATATGCGCCATGTGCAGGACTCTAGCATAACTCACGGCGAGCCGGAATCCGTTTCGGTGGAGATTTCACACGATCTGCAGGAATTGCGCGTGGCGCGCTACCCAGACCAGTCCCCGCCAAGCCTTGATGCTGTCGTAGTCCGCTGTGAAGTCGCGCGATGGGTCGCGCTGCAATTGCAATCGGGTCATCACCGCTTGTGACCTTAAATTATCAAGGGCGGTGTAGGCGATCACGTCGGCCAGCCCTATGCGAGTAAAAGCATCGTTCAGCGCTGCCCGTGCGGCCTCCGTCGCATACCCGTGACCCCATGCGTGCCGCATCAATCGCCAGCCGATCTCGATATGTGATCCGATCGGATGGTCGGGACGCGAGGGCATGATGCCGACGTACCCGAGAAAAGCACCTTCCCGGCTCTCGACCGCCCAGCGGCAAAAGCCATGTTGACGATATGCCGCTGCATATCGATCGAGCTTTGCGTCGCTCTCGCCCCGGCTGATCGGTCCTCCATAGTCATGCATCACCTCTGGGTCGGCGTGCATGGCGGCAAACACGTCCCGGTCGGCTTGTTCGCAACAACGCAGCCTCGTGCGCGTTGTGTTGATGATCATGACGCTATTATATACCCCGCCTTGTCCGCAGGAGACGACGCATAAGGGTGTCCTCGGGCCGCCTTCCTCCAAATGATCAGAAACCCTACAAGCACAATGTCGAATCGGGAGAAGTACGTTATGAGAACTCTGGCGGGCGGCGTTTGTGCCGTGGCGATGCTGGCGGCCCTGGCAACCAGCGCCGGAGCGCAGAATTTGCAAATCGCGGTCGATCAGTCCCCGGTCGGGCTCGACCCGCATGTCGCGACCGCGTTCTCGACCCAGCTTGTCGACAGCGCGATCTACGAGGGGCTAACCGCGATCGACGCCGATCTGCGGGTGGCGCCCGCGCTCGCCGCCTCCTGGACCGTCTCGCCCGACGGGCTCACCTACGTCTTCCGCCTGCGCCCCAACGCGCGCTTCCATGACGGCAAGGCGGTGACGCCGGCCGATGTCGCGGCCTCGATCGCGCGAGTGGGTGATCCGAAGACGGGATCGCCCTTCGCCTCGCGCTTCGCCATGGTGAAGACCGTCGAGCCGGACGGGGCGGACGGCGTGCGGATCGTGCTCGCCACGCCCTCGGCGCCGCTGCTCGCCCAGTTCGCGACGCTGGCGATCGTGCCGGCGGGGGCGACGGACCTCGCGCGTCATCCTGACGGCACCGGGCCGTTCCTGTTCCGCGAGTGGGAGGCGAACACGCTGATCGCGCTCGACCGCAACCCCGCGTACTGGGACACTGCGCTGCCCAAGCTCGCGGGACTCCGCTTCAACGTCGTACCCGAGGCGGCGACGCGCCAGCTCGGCCTGACGGGCGGTACCTATCAGCTGCTGCCCGGCATCGACGCCGCCACGGCGCTGCAACTGAAGGCCTCCCCGGGCGTGCGTGTGCAAAGCACGCAGGACCTCGCTTACAGCGTCATCGGTCTGAACGCCTCCCGCCCGCCGTTCGACAAGCCGGAGGTGCGCGAGGCGCTGGATTACGCGATTGACCGCGCGCAACTCGTGGCCGCCGCCTATCTCGGTCAGGCTACCCCGGCTGGCCCGCTGTCGCCGGCGCTGAAGGATTGGGCGCTGCCCGTCTCGGCGTTCCCCTGCTACACGCCGGACCCGGAGCGGGCGAAGGCGCTGCTGCAACAGGCGGGCGTGACCCTGCCGCTGAAGGTGACGATGAACGTGTTGGGCAGCCTGCCGCAGGTGGTCGATGTCGCGCAGGTGGTGCAGGCGCAGGCCAGGAAAGCGGGCATCGAGTTCACCTTGAACGTTCAGGAGGCCGGGCGCTTCATCCAGGATTGGCGGAGCGGCAATTTCGCCGCGTTCGCCTCGCTCAACAGCGGCGGCCCGGACCCGGACGATTATTTCGGCCGCTCGTTCCAGACCGGCGGGGCGACCAACGTCTACAAATACAGCAACCCGAAACTCGACGCGATCCTCACCGACGCCCGCTCCTCGACCGACACGGCGCGGCGCAAGACGCTCTACGACGAGGCGCAGCGGATTCTCGCTTGCACCGGGCCGGCGATCCACATTGCCTACGGCACGCTGTTCACCGCCGAGCGCGACGCGCTGCAAGGCTTCCGGATCAGCCCGACCCGCTCGCTGCGCGGACTGCGGCAGGCGACGTTGGCGCCGTGACCTCTGCCGCCCTTGGCCGGGGTGGCGAGCTGATCCTGACCGGCTTCGGCGTCTCCGTGCTCAGCTTCCTGATGATCCGGCTGATCCCGGGCGATGCCGTGCAGCTCATGCTGGGCGCCAACGCGGCGGTGACGCCGGCGGCGATGGAGGCCCTGCGCCACCATCTTGGGCTCGATCAACCGTTCGTGGTGCAGTACGCGCACTGGCTTGGCCACGCGCTGCGCGGCGATTTCGGGGTGAGCCTCGCCACTGGCCAGCCGGTGCTGGGCGAGATCGCGGCGGCTGCCGGGGTCACAGCCGAGCTGACGTTCCTGGGCTTGCTGCTCGCGATCGTGCTCGCCGTGCCGCTTGGCTGCGCGATGGCGACGGTCCGCCGGCCGCTGCCGGGGCTGGCCGTGCGATTGGCGAGCATCGCCGGACTGACGGTGCCGCCGTTCTGGCTGGGGATCATGGCGCTGTACGCCGTCGCCGCGCTGGCGCCGCGATTCCCGGTGATCGGCTGGGTGGCGTTCGGGCGCGATCCGGCGGGCAACCTCGCGCGCGTCGCGCTGCCGGTCGCGGCGATCGCGCTGCCCGCCACCGCCGCCCTCGCCCGCATCCTGCGTGCCTCGTTGCAGGAGGCGCTGGGGCAGGACTACGTGCGCACGGCGCGCGCCAAGGGCCTGAGCGAGCGTGCCGTCCTGGTGCGCCACGGGCTGCGCAACGCGCTGCTGCCGTTCACCACGGCGGCGGGGATACTGGCGGGGTATCTGTTCGGCGGGTCGGTGGTGGTCGAACAGGTCTTCGCGCTGCCGGGCCTGGGACGGCTGATGGTGGGGGCGATCGCCGAGCGGGACTACGCACTGGTGCAGGCGGCGATCCTGCTGGCGACGCTGGTGTTCCTGGTGGTGAATGCGTGCGTGGACGTGTTGTACGCCGCGCTCGATCCTCGGTTGCGGGGGTGAGGATGAATGACCGCGCCCCTTCACCTCTCCCGCCCTTCGCGGGAGAGGTCGCCCGCGCGTCAGCGCGGCGGGTGAGGGTTTCTCGCGACGCCACGCCCACCCTCACCCGGCGCGCAAGGGCGCGCCGACCTCTCCCGCAAGGACGGGAGAGGTGAACAAGATCGTCCTCCGTCTCGGCGGTGGGCTTGTCGCACTCCTGGCGCTGCTCGCCCTTTTCGCCCCCTGGATCGTCGGGCCGCCGGACGTGCAGGACATCCTGGCCCGGCTGGCACCGCCGTCATCGGCGCACCTCTTCGGCACCGACAATCTCGGCCGCGACGTGCTGTCCCGTCTCCTGTTCGGGTTGCGGACCCTGTTCGCCGTCTCCGCCGTGTCGGTCAGCGGCGCGCTTTCGATCGGCGGCGGGCTGGGGCTGCTGGCCGCGTGGCTCGGCGGCTGGCCCGACCGCATCGTGATGCGCGTCATGGACATGCTGTTCGCCTTCCC
This sequence comes from Acetobacteraceae bacterium, assembly GCA_039938035.1. Taxonomy (GTDB): domain Bacteria; phylum Pseudomonadota; class Alphaproteobacteria; order Acetobacterales; family Acetobacteraceae; genus DATFDN01. Next base: position 6,411 of record JBDTFI010000207.1, read on the forward strand.
GGTGATCCTGCTGGCGATCGGCATCATCGCCGTGCTCGGTCCCGGCGCGTTGGGCGCGGCCGTCGCGATCGGCGTCGTCTACATCCCGATCTTCGCCCGCACGCTGCGCGGACCGGCGCTGGTGTTGCGCGATGGGGAGATGGTGGCGGCCGCGCGGTCCCTCGGCGCGTGCCCGGCGCGCATCCTGCTGCGCCATGTGCTGCCGAACCTCGCCGCGATCATCCTGGTGCAGACCAGCCTGTCGCTGTCGACCGCGATCCTGGTCGAGGCGTCGCTGTCATTCCTCGGACTGGGGACGCAGCCGCCGACGCCCTCGTTGGGACGGATGCTGGCGGAGAGCCGGAATTTCCTGTTCCTGTCGCCGTGGGCCGCCGCGTTCTCCGGCATGGGCATTCTGCTTGCCTCGCTGGGCTTCAATCTGCTGGGAGACGGGTTGCAGGACCAACTCGACCCCCGTCTGAAAGGCCGCTGATGACCCTTCCCGCCACCGAGTGGCACGACCCGCGTTTCGATGCGCTCGATACCTGGGACATCCCGACGGTGCTGGCCGCGTTGTGGGAGGGGCAGATGGCGGCGGTCGCGGCACTTGGCCCGGCGTTGCCGGCGCTGTCGCGCGCGGTGGCCGCCGCCGCCGCCCGCCTCGGCGATGGTGGGCGGCTCGCCTATGCGGGCGCCGGCACCTCCGGGCGCATCGCCGTGCAGGACGGCGCCGAACTGGCCCCGACATTCGACTGGCCGGAGGAGCGGCTGATCCTGCTGATGGCGGGCGGGGCCGGCGCGTTGCTGCGATCCGTCGAGAATGCCGAGGACCGCGACGATCTGGCGCGCGCCGGGATCGCGGCGAACGCTGTCGGGGAACGCGATGTGCTGGTCGGCGTCGCGGCGAGCGGGGCGACGCCGTTCACCCTCGCCTGCGTGACCGAGGCCCGGTCGCGCGGGGCGCTCACGATCGGGCTCGCCAACAGCCGGGGAAGTCTGCTGGACGCGGCGGAGTATCCCGTGCTGATCGAGACCGGGGCCGAGGCGATCGCCGGATCGACGCGGATGAAAGCCGGGACCGCGCAGAAGGCGGCGCTCAATCTCTTTTCCACGGCGCTGATGGTACGGCTCGGGCGGGTCTATCGCGGGCACATGGTTGATATGCTTGCCCGCAACGAGAAACTGCGCCGCCGGGCGGAACGGATGCTGGCCGATATCGCCGGCGCTCCGCCCGAGCAGGCGCGCGTGGCGCTGGCGGCGGCCGATGGCAAAGTGAAGCTCGCCGTGCTTATCCTGCGGGGGCTGGACCGCGCGAGCGCCGAGGCGGTACTCGCTCGCCATCGCGGGCAGCTTCGCCCGGCGCTGGCGGAGCTGGACGGATGAAGGTGGTCCACGCCGCGCGGCTGTTCACCGGCGAGGCGATGCTTCGCGATGCCGCGTTGATCATCGACGCCGGGCGCGTGGGCGATGTCCGCGCGGGTGCCGACATTCCAGCGGGAATGGCGACGGAAACACTGGCGCCCGAACTGATCCTGGCGCCGGGCTTCATCGACACGCAGGTGAACGGCGGCGGCGGGGTGATGTTCAACGACTCGCCCGATCTTCCCACCTTGCGCGCCATCGGGCGCGCGCATCGGCGGTTCGGCACGACCG
>JBDTFI010000208.1:0-3960 GCA_039938035.1 Acetobacteraceae bacterium
GAAGCTGCCCAACAGGAAGCGGCCGTCGGGGAGCACGCAGCAGGGTGAATCGCCGATCTGGGTGATGCCGGGCGGCGGTGAAATCACCGTCCACGCGTTCGCGACCGGATCGTAGATCTCGCTCGCGACGGTATCGTCATTGGCATTGCTGCCGCTCGAATCGCTGTACTCGCCGCCGTACTGCGGGAGGAGCAGATCGAGGCGATCTTGGTCCAGGTTCCAGGCATGACGGCTCTCCCTATTGGCGAGCGGCGAAGCGTCCCAGAATGCGGTCGACCTCGCGGCGCGCGCGCCGGCGCGCCGCCGCCACCCCCGCCGCCTTGCCGATGCCCGCGAGGATGATCGCGATGCCGACGGCGATCGGCAGCCGGACGACGACCGCGAGGCTGAACGGGCCGTAGCGGAGCATCAGGATCGCGAGCGTCACCGCGAATCCAGCCGCCATCGCTTGCGCCCCGAGCGAGCAACCGCACGCCGCCCGATCCGTATTCAATCGCTCGCCAAAAGCGGCCGCGTCCGCCATCGGCATCCCGGGAATGGCGAGAACGAGGGGCCGGCGGGAGGCAAAGGCGCGGGTCGCGGCGAACACCCGAAGTTCGGCGGGATCGACGATGACGACGGGCGGGTAAATCTTCGCCGTGCGTATCCGAGCCATCGCGCTCTTTCGTCCGACCTCGCGGACGAAGAAAGGTTACGCGGGCATTCAGCGGAAACGCAATGACAAATGACAAATCATGTGAGGCACGTCACGCAGCCGCGAACGCCGCCGCCGCGTCTCTGATCTTGCGTGCCATCGCGGCGATGCCGTTGCCGCGATTGGTCGACAGCGCCTCGATCAGGCCCAGGTCGCGCAGGAACACCGGGTCGGTCGCGACGATCTCCTCCGGGGGGCGGCCGGAATAGACCCGCAGCAGCAGGGCCACCAACCCTGAGACGATGGCCGCGTCCGACGCGCCGGCCAGGAACAGCCGATCGTCGCGCTGCTCCACCTCCATCCATACCTTGCTCTGGCAGCCTGGAACCCGGTGGCCGTCGTCCATCCAGGCCTCGGGGAACGGGGGAAGCTTGCGGCCCAACTCGATGATGTACTGGTAGCGGTCCATCCAGTCGTCGAACACGTCCAGTTCCTCCGCGATCACGGCGATCGCGGAGGCGGCGGTCGGTTCTTCAGGACGGAGGAATGGGTCGGCCATGCGATGATGTGCGGACCGTCCGCGATGGCTTCAATGGATCTCGCCCGACTTGCGGATCGCCTCGCGCAGCTTGGCGGCGGAGAAATCCGGCGCGTGGCAGATGTCGAGGATCACCTTCTCCCGCCGGGCGATCAGGTCGATCGCGGCGGGCAGTTTGGTCACCGCATCGGCCGGGATGACCACCGCGCCGTGTCGGTCGGCGTGGATCACGTCGTCATGGGCGGCGTTCATGCCGTGCACGTTCACCGGCTTGGCGAAATCGACCAGATGGACGTGCGCGTGGCTCGGGCAGACCATGCCGCCGATGATCTGGAACCCTTCGGCCCAGGCGTCGATGTCGCGGTACGACCCGTTGGTGACGCAGCCGAGCGCGCCCAGCGCCTTGTGGACGGTCGAATGAACCTCGCCCCAGAAGGCGCCGTAGCCCGGCGTGTCGTCGAGGTCCTGGAGCACGACGATGGTCGGCAGGTTCGCCTCGGCGACATAGTCGTACCAGTCGAGCCGGCTCGCGACCTTGCCGCGCGGCGCCTCCTTGGAGCGGATCATCCCGACCCGGGCAAGGCCGACCATCGGCGGCAGCTTGGGTTCGATCGGCACCAGCGGCTGGGTGGTGAAGCCGATCGCCCGGCGTTCCGGGTTGGTGATCTCGAGCCCGTTGCAGATCGTCGGCGTGTCCCACTGCTTCAGCACCTCGAGATCGGCACGGGTGAACTTCCGATCGGCCATGAATGTTCTCCTTGGGTCAGTTCGCGAGGGCGGTGATGGGGCCGCCGCGGAACAAATTGCCCGACAGCTCGGCGGCCACCTGGGTCAGGTTGCGGACGAAATTGGACGGTTGCCCGGTGTCGTTGACGAACAGATTGTCGCGGAACCTCAGATGCCGGGTGGCGTTGATGACGCCCTCCTCACCGATCATGATCGCGTCGCGCTTGTTCTCCGAGGCCGGTCCCTTCTCGATCCGGTCGCGGGCAACCAGTACATCCCCGCCGTTCGGGATGTCGATGGCGTAGCTGGATGTGCCGGACGGGCCGTCCGCGATGGTGGAGTCCGTGATGACGGTCGATGCGGCGCGGGACTTGATGGCGTGCCCCTGCTTCGTGCCGAGAAAGCGCGAGCGCGTGACCTCCAGCCGGGCGAAACGCCCGACATAGAGCGCGTGCGCGCAGTCGGCCTCGCAATAGCCGTTGCCGACGAAGAGGCTGTCCGACACAAGCACCGTCGCGGCGGGATTGATGCCGGTCAGGATGCCGTCCTGATCGTTCTCGAAGCGAACGTTCTCGACCACCAGGCTGGAGCGGCCCGAGCGGATGCCCGAACCGTTCTGGTTGGGCACGCGCGATCCGCGCAGGGTCAGGTTCTTCACCGTCAGGGTGTCGCCGAGGGCCACAAGGATCCCCTTGCCGTCGCAGGATTTGCCGGCCAGCACGACCCCGGCGCCGACGCCTTCGATGGTCAGGGTGTTCTGCCGGATCAGCGCGCAGTCGGCGTAGCGCCCCGGTTGGATCGCCACGGTGTCGCCGTCATGGGCGGCGGCGATCGCCTGGTTGGGCAGGGCGTAGGTCCGCCCCGGCCCGACGCTTAGCGTCGCGGCGCCAGCCAGATGGGGCAGCAGCGTGAGCGCCGCGACCATTCCCTTCATCCCCGCCCGAACCGCTGCGCGCGGTAGGGCCGCATGTCGATGCCGGACTCCCTCCCGGCGACGAGGTCGGCGACCAGCCGCCCGGTCGTCGCACCCGCCGCCAGGCCGACATGGCCGTGCCCGAAGGCGTGAACGATGTCCGAGCAGGAAGATGCCGGACTGAGGCACGGCAGACTGTCAGGCATCGACGGACGATGGCCCATCCAAAATGACACGCGATCGGCCGGCAGGTCGCGCGGCAGGCCGGGAAACAGCCGCAAGGCGAAGTCGCGCAGGATCTCCGCCCGCCGCCAGTTGGGTGCCGCCTCCAACCCCGCCAGCTCCACCTGCCCGGCGATCCGCAGGCCGCCATCCATGCGGGTGACCGACATCTTGCCGTCGCTCGGCATGACCGGGATGCGCGGCGCGCTTTCCGGTTGCGCGATCAGCGCGTGATAGCCACGCTCGGATTCCAGCGGGACGCGATCTCCGGCGGCGGCGGCGAGGGCGCGCGACCAGGCGCCGGCGGCGATCACCGCCTTGTCGCACTCGATTTCGGCGGCGTCGGTTCGCACTGCGCGCAGTCGCTTGCCCTCGATCCGAAACCCGGTGGCGCGCGCCACGTGGCGTTCGGCGCCCAGCGCCTCGGCGTGGCGGACCAGGGCGGCGACGTAGGCGCCGGGGTCGCGGCAATGCCCGCCCTCCTCCACCAGCACGCCGAAGCGGTAGCGGCGGTCGATCGCCGGCTCGCGCTGGCGCAACTCATCCTCGTTCAGCTCGATCCAGCTCAGGCCGGTGTCGCGCCGCGCGCCCCATGCCAACGCCTCGGCCTCGAAATCGGCGCGGGACGGGAAAATGTACAGCAGGCCGGTGCGCTGGATCAGGTCGCCGACACCGGCTTCACGGGCCAGCCGCAGATGCCGCTCGGGCGAGTCCAGCACCAAGGGGCGCAACGCCCGCGCGATCGCGCCGACCTTGGCCGCGGTGGACCCCGCCGCGAGAAACCGCGTGAGCCACGGCATCATGCGCGGTAGATAGCGCCAGCGGATCGTCAACGGGCCGAGCGGATCGGCGAGCCAGCCCGGCACCTTGCGCCAGATGCCGGGCGCCGACATCGGGACGACCGAACTGGGCGAGAGCCAGCAGCCG
>JBDTFI010000209.1:0-3612 GCA_039938035.1 Acetobacteraceae bacterium
GCGCCGATACCGAAGCGGGTGCCGGCGGCGTAGCCGGTCAGGATCGCCTCGACGGCCTCCGTCAACCGCACGCGCCCTTCGGTGGCGCCGGCCGCCAGCAGATCATGCACCGCGACGATGAACCACAGCGAGGCATCCACGGCGTTGTATTCGGGTGCGCCCGACGCGTCGGGAAAGCGGTTCGGCAGCATCCCCTCGCTGACCGTCGCGGCCCATTGCAGAAGGATCGCCTCGGCCTCGGCCACGCGCCCGGTGCCGAGCGCGAGGCCGCGCAGCGCGATGAAGCTGTCGCGCCCCCAATCGGTGAACCAGGGGAAACCCGCGATCACCGTCTCCCCGTCGCCGCGATCGGCGAAATAGGCGCCAGCCGCGCGCGCGATCGCCGGCGTCGCGCGGCGCGCCCGTTCGGATTCCAGCAGCCGCGCCGCGCGCGAGGCCGCGCGCACCGACAACCCGTCCCCGGCCCGCAGGATCATCACCGCAGGGGCCGCCAGATCGAAGGCGAACACGCCCGGCGAGCCCAGGTCCTCGATGCAGTCGAGACCGCGATCGCGCTCCGCCGTGTAGAGGAAATTCCGATACCATTGGGGCGCGTGCGTGTACGCGCCGTTGGTCAGCGCCGCGATCGCCGGCAGGCTTGCGTACGGGCGCCACGCGACATTGCCGGCGCGCACCGTCGCCGCGAAATCGAACCCGGCGTTCTCCCGATGCAGCGAATGATAGTCGCGCCCGGAGAGCAACGGACGCACCGACAGAAGACCGGCACTTCCCGTGACGATCCGCCAGCGCAGCAGCGTCTCCCCCGCATCCGGATCGACCAGTATCTCCTGGCTCAGCGTGGTGTCGCCGGGCAGGCGGAATACCCAGGCCGGCCAGGGATCATGGGTGAACGAGGCGATCCGATCGGCGCCGTCGGGATACACCGTGTCTGGCGCGTAGTGCTGGGCGCTGAGGAAGAACCGGCCCGAAGGCGTTTCCACCCAGGCCTCAATTCCGTTCACCAGCACGACGCGCCCGGTCGGCGGGGTCGTCGCGGTCAGTAGCAGCGCGTGATAGCGCCTTGTGCGCGCGAGCGCGGCGGTCCCCGACGCGAAGCCGCCCTGGTTGTCGGGCTCCAGCCACTCCGTCATATGTGGATCGCGTGCCCGAGGCCGCGCAAGGCGGCCTCGTGGAACGCCTCGCCGAGCGTCGGGTGGGCGTGGATCGTCCCCGCCACGTCCTCCAGCAGCCCGCCCATCTCAAGCGCCAGCGTGAATTCCCCGACCAGTTCGGACACATGCGCGCCGACCGCCTGCACGCCGAGCAGGCGATGGTCGTCGCCGCGCGCGACGACGCGGACGAATCCCCCGTCGGTTCCTGCCTCCATGCTCAGCGCGCGGCCGCTGGCGGAGAAGGGGAATTGGGCGACGATCGTGTTTTCACCGGCCTCGGCCGGGCTCAGCCCGACGCTGACGATCTCGGGGTCGGTGAAACAAACCGCCGGAATGGCGACCGGGTCGAAGCGCCGCTTCGCGCCGGCGATGATCTCCGCCACCATCTCGCCCTGCGCCGAGGCCTTGTGCGCGAGCATCGGCTCGCCGACCAGGTCGCCGATCGCCCAGACATCGCGCATCGACGTCCGGCAATGATCGTCGACGCGCACGAACCGCCCATCCATGTCGACGCCCATCGTCTCCATGCCCCAGCCTTGCGTCCGCGGCCCGCGGCCGACCGTCACGAGCACTTTGTCGGCCTCCGTGCGTTCGACCATTTCGAGACTCGCGCCAAGATGCAACGTCACGCCCGCGCGCTCCAGCCAGCGCCGCACGGGATCCGTCAGCTGCTCGTCCCAGTTCGGCAGGATGCGTTCGCGCGCTTCGATGATCGTGACCTCCGAGCCAAGCTTGCGGAAAGCCGTGCCGAGTTCCAGGCCGATATACCCCGCCCCGATCACGAGCAGCCGTTCCGGCAGCCGGTTCAGCGACAGCGCTTCGGTCGAGGAGATCACCCGACCGCCGAATTGCAATCCGGACAAGGACGCGGGCTCCGAGCCGGTCGCCAGGATGACGTGCTCGGCGCGGACCGTCTCCTCGCCGTCTTCGGTCCGCACCATGCACGTCTTGGCGTCGGAGAATGTCGCCCAACCGGTCATCACGCGCACCTTCGCCCGGCGCAGCAGGCCGCCGACGCCGCCGCTTAGCCGATCGACGATCCCATCCTTCCAACCGATCGTCTTCGGAAAGTCGATCGACGGTGGCTCCCGTAGTGTGATGCCGAGCGCGTCGCCACCGACGGCGTGGCGCATTTCGTCGAACTTTCCCGCCGCGTGGATCAGCGCCTTGGACGGGATGCAGCCCCGGATCAGGCACGTCCCGCCGAGCCGGTCGGCCTCGACGAGAACGGTGTCCAGCCCCAGCTGTCCCGCCCGGATCGCCGCCACGTAGCCGCCCGGTCCGCCGCCGACCACGAGGACCTTGGCGTGGATCATCGCCTTGAGTGCCATGGGATTGGCCCTTAGCATCCGGCGCCTCGAACGCCGAGGCCCCCCCGTTGAGCCAGACCGAGCAGAGCGTGGCCGCGCCGCTTCCCAGTGCGGCCGCGGATTACCGTCGTGGCGCCCTGCTGGTCGGTGGCGCGGCGTTCCTGTGGAGTTCGGCCGGGCTGCTGGTGCGCTGGACCGCGACCGATCCATGGACGACGCTGTTCTGGCGCTCGGTGTTCGCCTCCGTCGCGCTGCTCGTCTGGCTCCGGATCGCCGCACCCGGGCGGATGCTGCCGGCGTTCCGCGGGCTCGGACCGATCGGGCTGCTGCTCGCGCTCTGCCTCGCGGGCTCGATGATCACCTTCATCAACGCGCTGGACCTCACCACCGTCGCGAGCGTGATGGTGTTCATGGCGATCTCGCCGCTGATCGCGGCGCTGCTCGGCTGGGCGTGGCTGAGCGAGCGGCTGACGCGGCGCACGCTGTTCGCGATGCTGGCGGCGCTCGCGGGCGTGGTCGTCATGGTGTCGGGCGATCTCGGGGGCGGCGGGCTCGTGGGCGACACGATCGGCCTCGCGATGGCGCTCACCTCGGCGCTCACCATCGTGCTTGCGCGCCTCGACCGCCGCGTCTCGATGGCGGCCGCGACCTTCGCGGGGATGGCGATCACCGCCGCCGCCGCTTTGCCCCTGACACGCTTCGCGCTTCCAGCGGGCGATTATGCGTTGCTCGCGCTGTTCGGCGTGGGGCAGATGGCGTTCGCGCTCGTGCTGTTCACCACCGGCGTGCGGCTGATGCCGGCGGCCGATGCCGGGCTGATTACCCTGCTCGAATGCGTGCTGGCGCCGCTCTGGGTCTGGTTCGCCTTCGCCGAGACGCCGGCGTCGCGCACGATCGCGGGCGGCGCCGTGGTGCTCGGCGCCGTCGCGATGTCCGCGCCGCGGATCAGATCGCGCCGGAATCGATGAACAGCGTCGCCGGCTGCTCCAGCAGCTCCTTCAGCTCCTGGATGAACCGCGCCGCATCCCAGCCGTCCACCACGCGGTGATCGAACGAACTCGACAGGTTCATCATCTTGCGAACGACGATCTGGCCATCCCGCACGACCGGGCGCGCGACGATGCGGTTCACGCCGATGATCGCCACCTCAG
>JBDTFI010000210.1:0-12935 GCA_039938035.1 Acetobacteraceae bacterium
CGCCCAAAGAAGCCGATGAAGATGCTCCAGCAGAACACCGGCAGCGAGTGCTGGCCCATCAGCACCACCGGTGCGGCGATGCGCGAGCGAAGCCAGTTCGCGTCCTTTGGCACGAGGCGTGCCACCATCCACAGCAAGGCGGCGATGGAGGTCAGGCGCAGCGGGTCGAGCGTCGTCTTGTCGATCGACAGCAGTGCGTGGACCACCGGCAGCGGCAGCAGAAACCCGACCCTCGGATGCTGCCATACGAGGTAGATCACAGCCAGGCCGAACACCAGGATCAGCGCCGCGGCGACGTCGAGAACCCGGGTCGGCACCGGCAGCCGGACCTCGTGGCAGGCGAGGATCGCCCCGCCGATGAAAAGAAGCTGCCAGGCGAACGGGTCGAAGAACCAGCCGCCGCCGGTCCAGGATGGCAGGTTCAGGCCCAGCCGCGCCACGACATACAAGGCGAACGACAATGCCGCGAGCAGCCGGGGAAACCGCAACAGCGCCAGCGCCGGCACGAACAGCAGCAGCAGGATGACGTAGAGCGGCAGGATGTTGAGCAGGCTCGGCTGATAGCGCAGGGTCAACGCCTCCAGCAGTGCCTGGTAGGGTTGGTGGGCCAGCACGTCGAGATTGCTCTCGTCGAGGTAGTTGGATCGCGCCAGGGCGACGGCGGAGAAGCCGACCTGGGCCGAGAACACCACGAACAAGAAGATGTGGGCGATGTACAGCGTCCATGCCCGCTTCACGACCGAGGCCGCCGCCGCCAGCACGCCGGACCGACGCAGCTCCCCGCCGTAGGCGAGGCCGGCGCCATAGCCGGCCAGCAGCACGAACACCTCGGCGGCGTCGCACAGCGCCCAGTTCCGCAGGCTCCAGCGGTCCAGCACGTCGCCCGGGATGTGGTCGGTGAAGATCCACCACAGCGCGAGGCCGCGGAAGAAATCCACCCGCAAATCCCGGCTCCCGCCACGGATCAGGTTCATGGCGCGCTCCTCGCGGGCGTTCTGCCCACTGGCAAGCGTTATAGCAGGGAGCGGGCGATCGCTTCGACATCGGCGGCGGCGACGGAGGTCGGATGGCGGGTCAGCAGCAGCGTCTGGCGGCGAATCGCCTCGCGCACGAATTCGTCGCGACGCACGACGCCGGCGAGCGGCGGGGCGGTGGCGAGGAACGCCTGACACGCGCGCAACAGCGTCGCGTGCGTCCGCTCTCCGCCGGCGCGGGAGGCGGCCTGATTGACGACGATCCGGGCGTCCCCGCCGGCCCGGTCGGCGGCGTGCAGCTTCAGCACCGCGTAAGCGTCGGTCAGGCTGGTCGGCTCCTCGGTCGCCAGAACCAGCAGCACATCGGCGAACGCCGCCATTCGCCGCACGCCGCCCTCCAACCCGGCGCCGAGGTCGAGCAGCACCACGTCGTAGCGGGCCGTGGCCGTCCGGAGTGCGGCAAGGCAACCCTGAAGCGTGATCGGATCCATCGCGGCGAGGACGCCGGAGCCCGATTGCCCCGCCAGGACATCGAACCCGCCGGCCGCATGGGTCAGCACGCAGTCGGCAAGTCGCGCCTGGCCGGTGAGCATGGCGGAGATATCGCGAACAGGGACCAATCCGAGCTGGATATCGACGTTGGCAAGGCCAAGGTCGCCGTCGAACAGCAGCACGCGCCGACCCTCGCGGGCGAGGGCGTGCGCCAGCGTGATCGCGAACCACGTCTTGCCGACGCCCCCCTTGCCGGACGCGACGGCGACCGTTCGACCCGTCCGTCCGCCCTTCGCCGGCCGGAAAGGCGGGGGATCGCCGGGGTCCGGTGTCGGCATATGGCGGGAACCAATCATGCGGCTGATCCGATGTGGAGCGCGGCCTCGCCGAGGCGCGCGGCGAGGAAAGCGGGCGTCAGCGGGATCAGCCCGTCGGCCGCACCCGACCCCACGCCCGCCTCCGACAACGCAAGCTGGCCGGTTTCGGCGGCCGCCAGGATGCCGCCCAGACGGCGGGCCTGATCCAGGCGGGTCGCCACGAGCAGGGTCGCGCCGGCCTCGGCGAAGGCGGCGGCAAGCTCCCGCGCCTCCTCCGGATGGAGGTTGCCGGGGAGCACGAGGGCGACGGTCGCCTCGGCGGTGGCGACGAGGGCGATCAGGTCGCTCCGTTCAGAGTCGTTCAGCGGGTCGATGCCGGGCGCGTCCACGAGCACCGGGGCGCCAGGCTGGCGGCGGGCGAGGGCACGGCCGAGCGTGACCGGATGGCTCGCCACCACCAGTTCGATCCCCAGCAGGCGGGTGAACGCGGCGAGTTGCTCCACCGCGCCGGCCCGCTGCCCGTCGGCGGTGATGACCAGCGGCACATGTCCGGCGAGCACAAGCCGTGTCGCCAACCGCGCCACCGTCAGCGTCTTGCCGGCACCGGGCGGCCCCGCGAAAAGCACCGGACGGCTGTCGGGCGCCAACGGCATCGGCGCGAAGGTCAGGGTGCAGCCAAGCGCCGCATCCAAGGCGCCACGTCCCAGTGCCGCGCGCAACGCGGGCGGAACGTCGTGATACGCGAGCAGCCATTCGCGGTCCGGGTCGATCGCCGCGGGGACCGCCGAGGCCGTGGGCTCCAAAGCTGCCGTTACCTCGACGCCGTCATGGACGCGCCGCGTGGCCAGGATCAGCGCGTCCGGCCCCAATTCGGCCCGCACGCACGCCATCGCCTCCGCCATCCTGGGCGCGCGGTAGAGCTTGAGCCGCATCGGGCCACGCTAGCGGGGAGGGGTTTAGGGGAGATGAATGGGAAGGCGGATGCGGCCGGACGACGGCGCCCAGGCGCGAGGTTCAGACCCCCTCAATCGCCTCCAGCATCGCCCGCACCGCCTGTACCCGGTCCTGCGCCAGTTCCTCGCTCTCGTTCGAGGTTTTGTCCGCCGCGAGATAGGCCGCCTCGGCCTCCGCCACCAGTCTCTCGGCGGTCGTGCGCACGATTTCGACCACCGGCAACGCTTCGGTCGCGAGCACCGTGCAACGCTCCGGCGTCACCTCGGCGAAGCCGCCCGAGACGTACAGCCGGTCGGTCACCTGCTCGCCCTGATAGAGCGCGATCACGCCGCCGCGCAGCATGACGATCATCGGCGTATGGCCCTCCATCACGCCCATGTCGCCCTCGCTGCCCGGGATCACCGCCATGTCGACGGGGCGGGCCAGCAGCAGCTTCTCGGGGCTGACGATCTCGAGCGCGATCGGCATCAGGCGACGGCCTTCAGCGTCTCGTTCTTCGCGACCGCTTCCTCGATCGTGCCGACCATGTAGAACGCCACCTCCGGCAGATGGTCGTACTCGCCGGCGCAGATCGCCTTGAAGCTGCGCACGGTGTCGGCGAGCGGGACGAACACGCCCGCGGTGCCGGTGAACACCTCGGCGACATGGAAGGGCTGGCTCAGGAAGCGCTGGATCTTGCGCGCGCGGGCGACCACCAGCTTGTCGTCCTCCGACAGTTCGTCCATCCCCAGGATCGCGATGATGTCTTGCAGGCTCTTGTAGGTCTGCAGGATGCGCTGGGTCTCGCGCGCGACCTGGTAGTGCTCCTCGCCGACGACGCGCGGATCGAGCGCGCGCGACGTCGAATCCAGCGGATCGACCGCCGGGTAGATGCCGAGTTCCGCGATCTGGCGCGACAGCGTGGTCGTCGCGTCGAGATGGGCGAAGCTGGTGGCGGGCGCCGGGTCGGTCAGGTCGTCGGCGGGCACGTAGATCGCCTGCACCGAGGTGATGGATCCCTTGTTGGTCGAGGTGATCCGCTCCTGCAACGCGCCCATGTCGGTCGACAAGGTCGGCTGATAGCCCACCGCCGACGGGATGCGGCCCAGCAGAGCGGAAACTTCCGCGCCCGCCTGGGTGAAGCGGAAGATGTTGTCGACGAAGAACAGCACGTCCTGGCCTTCCTCGTCGCGGAAATACTCGGCGACGGTGAGGCCCGACAGGCCGACGCGCGCGCGCGCGCCCGGCGGCTCGTTCATCTGCCCGTAGACCAGGGCGACCTTCGATCCCTCGGTGGTGTTCTCGCCCAGCTTGATCACGCCGGCATCGATCATCTCATGATAAAGGTCGTTGCCCTCGCGGGTGCGCTCACCGACACCGGCGAACACTGACACGCCGCCATGCGCCTTGGCGATGTTGTTGATCAGCTCCTGGATCAGCACCGTCTTGCCGACGCCGGCGCCGCCGAACAATCCGACCTTGCCGCCTTTCAAGTACGGCGCCAGCAGATCGACGACCTTGATGCCGGTGACGAGGACCTCGGCCGAGGTCGCCTGCTCCTCGAAGGTCGGCGCGTCGCGGTGGATCGGGTAGCGGAGCTTCGTCTGGATCGGCCCACGCTCATCGACGGGATCGCCGATCACATTCATGATCCGCCCCAACGTCTCCGGCCCGACCGGCATCTGGATCGGCGCCCCGGTGTCCTTCACCTCCTGGCCGCGCACCATGCCGTCGGTGCTGTCCATGGCGATGCAGCGCACCGTGCGCTCGCCCAGTTCCTGCGCCACCTCCAGCACCAGCGGGCGGTCGCCCACTTGGGTCGTCAGCGCGTTCTGGATGTAGGGCAATTCGCCGTCGAACTGCACGTCGACCACGGCGCCCAGGACCTGGGTGACGCGGCCGACGATGTTGCTGGAGGCCGCCGGGCGGGGCGCGAGAGTCGCGGACATGGTATGCTCCTGTTGTCGCGAGATCAAAGCATCAGAGCGCCTCGGCGCCCGAGATGATCTCGATCAGTTCGCGGGTGATGTTGGCTTGGCGCGCGCGGTTGTAATTCAAGGTCAGCCGCTTGATCATGTCGCCGGCGTTGCGCGTCGAATTGTCCATCGCCGTCATCCGCGCGCCATGCTCGCCGGCAGAACTTTCCAGCAACGCGCGGTAGATCTGGATCGCCAGCGCTTGCGGCAGCAGCCGCGCCAGGATCGTCTCCTCATCCGGCTCGAACTCGTAGATCGCGCCACCGAGCGTATCGGCGGCGGTCGCGTCCTCCGGGACCGGCGCCGGCACCAGCCGCCGCTCGGTCACGATCTGCGAGATCACCGAGCGGAAGCGGTTATAGACGATGGTAACGACGTCGGCCTCGCCCGCCGCGACCATCGCGGTGACGCGCTGGGCGATGTCCTGGGCGTCGGCGAACTCGACGCGTTTCTTGCCGGCGAAGGTGATGTCGCCGGTGAACCGGCTCGCCAGCTCGCGGCGCAGGAAGTCGCGCCCCTTGCGACCGACCGCGAGGATCTTGACCGTCTTGCCCTCGGATTCGAGCCGCCGCGCCAGGGTGCGCGTGGCGCGCCCGATCGTCGCATTGAAGGCGCCGGCGAGACCGCGATCGGCGGTGACAGGGATCAGCAGATGCACCTTGTCGGCGCCGGTGCCGATCAGCAGCCGCGGCGCGCCCTGGCCGTCGGCGACCGAGGCGGCGAGCGCGCCCAGCATCCGCTCCATCCGCTCGGCGTACGGCCGCGCGGCTTCGGCCTGCGCCTGCGCGCGCCGCAGCTTCGACGCGGCGACCATCTTCATCGCCGCGGTGATCTTCTGCGTCGATTTGACGCTGTTGATCCGGTTTCGGAGGTCCTTCAGGCTAGGCATGTCACGCGAACGCCTTGGTGAATGCCTCGAGGAAACCCGCCAGTTTCTTCTCGGTCTCCGGCTTAATCTCCAGATCGGTGCGGATGGCATCGAGCACGCCCGGCTCGCGCGCCTTCAGCTCCGAGACATACTGGCTCTCGAACGCCCCGATGCGGCCGATCTCGACCTTGTCGAGATAGCCACGCACGCCGGCGAACAGCACCACCACCTGCTCCTCGATCGGCACCGGCTGGTACTGCGGCTGCTTCAGCAGCTCTGTCAGCCGCGCGCCGCGCGCCAGCAGTGCCTGGGTGGAGGCGTCGAGGTCGGAAGCGAACTGCGAGAAGGCCGCCATCTCGCGGTACTGCGCGAGTTCCAGCTTGATGCGCCCGGCGACCTGCTTCATCGCCTTGATCTGCGCCGCCGAGCCGACGCGCGAGACCGAGGCGCCGACGTTCACCGCCGGGCGGATGCCGCGGAAGAACAACTCGGTCTCGAGGAAGATCTGTCCATCGGTGATGGAGATCACGTTGGTGGGGATGTAGGCGGAAATATCGCCCGCCTGCGTCTCGATAACCGGCAGCGCCGTCAGGCTGCCGGCGCCGAACGCATCGGACATCTTCGCCGCGCGCTCCAGCAGGCGCGAGTGCAGGTAGAACACGTCGCCCGGATACGCCTCGCGCCCCGGCGGGCGGCGCAGCAGCAGCGACATCTGCCGATAGGCGACCGCCTGCTTCGACAGGTCGTCGTAGAAGATGACCGCGTGGCGGCCGTTGTCGCGGAAGAATTCGCCCATCGCACAGGCGCTGTAGGGCGCGAGGAACTGCATCGGCGCCGGCTCGGACGCGGTGGCGGCGACCACGATGGAGTACTCCATCGCCCCGTTCTCCTCGAGCGTACGCACGAGCTGGGCGACGGTGGAGCGCTTCTGGCCGATGGCGACGTAGATGCAATAAAGCTTCTTGGTCTCGTCGCCGCCGGCGTTGATCGTCTTCTGGTTGATGATCGTGTCGATGATCACCGCCGTCTTGCCGGTCTGCCGGTCGCCGATGATCAGCTCGCGCTGGCCACGCCCGATCGGGATCAGCGCGTCGATCGCCTTCAGCCCGGTCTGCATCGGCTCGTGGACCGATTTGCGCGGGATGATGCCGGGCGCCTTCACGTCCACCAGGCGTCGTTCCGTCGAGACGATCGGGCCCTTGCCGTCGATCGGATTGCCGAGCGCATCGACGACCCGGCCCATCAATCCGTTGCCCACCGGCACATCGACGATGGTGCCGGTGCGGGTGACGGTGTCGCCCTCGCGGATTTGCCGATCATCGCCGAAGATCACGACGCCGACGTTGTCGGTCTCGAGGTTCAGCGCCATGCCGCGCAGCCCGGCGCCGGGGAAGGCGACCATCTCGCCCGACATCACGTTTTGCAATCCGAATACCCGGGCGATGCCGTCGCCGACGCTCAGCACCTGGCCGGTCTCGGCGACGTTGGCCTCGGTGTCGAACGCGGCGATCTGCTTCCTCAGGATCTCCGAGATCTCGGCGGGGCGGATCTCCATGTCAGGCGGCTCCCTTCATCGCGTACTGCAGGCGTTGCAGACGGGACTTCAATGATGTGTCGTAAAGCCGGGCGCCGACGCGCACGACGAGGCCGCCCAGCAGATCGGGCTCGACCTGCTCGACGATGTTGACGTTGCCATACCCGGCCTCGATCAGGCGGGCGCGCAATTGCTGGCGCTGCACGTCGTTCAGCGGATGCGCGGAGCCGACGAAGGCGGTGACGACACCGCGCTTGTGCGCCACCAGCGCGGCGAACGCGCCGACGATCTGGCGCAGGCTCCGCAGGCGGCGATTCGAGGCGACGACGCCGACGAAGTCACGCACCGGCTTGCCGAAGCCTTCCTGCTCCAGCACCGCCAGGGCCGCCGCGCGCGCCTGGTGGACGTCGATCAGCGGCGATCCCAGAAGGCGGCGGAAATCGGCGCTTTCATCGATCGTGCGACCCAACTGCTCCATCTCGGTGACCACGGAATCCAGCGCGTGCGCGTCCTCCGCATAGGCATAGAGCGCCGTGGCATAACGATCGGCGAGGCCGCCGCCGCTGGAGACGGTGGCTGAGGAGGTCGTGGTCGCGCTCACGTGCGTTCCCGATTGGAGTGAACCCGCGCGAAGGCGGCGGCCGGGCGCATAGCATGGGGGTCACGCAGTGGCAACACGGCCTCGGGAGCGCGCAAGCGACGCGTCTGAGCGCCTACGGAGCCCGGTTGGCGCGCGCCAACACCGCCTCGAACAGCACCTGGCACCCCGCCTCGGCCTGCTCGGGCAGCATGTCCTCGGCTTCGTTGTGCGACAGGCCGTCCTTGCACGGGGTGAACACCATCGCGGTCGGGACGTGCCGCGCCACATAGACGGCGTCGTGGGCGGCGCCAGAGACGATCTCGCGGGCCGAATAGCCGAGTCTGGCCGCCGCCTGGCGCACCAGATCGACGCAGGCGTGATCGAACGGCTGGGCGGGGATCCGGAACAGCCGGGTGATGTCGAGCGTCACCCCGCAATCGCGGGCGATGAAACCGGCCTCGCGCGGGAACTGTGCCTCCAGCCGGTCGACCTCGGACTCCTCGGGATGGCGGAACTCCACCGAGAAGCGAACCTCGCCAGGGATGACGTTGCGGCTGTTGGGGAACACCTGAAGCTGGCCCACCGTCCCGCGCCCGGCCTCGCCGCGGGCGCGCATCATGCGGTCCACGAGGTCGATCACCCGGGCGGCGCACACCAGCGCGTCCTTGCGGGCGGACGGTGGCGTGGTGCCGGCGTGGCTCTCCTGGCCGGTGGCGACGGCGTCGTACCAGATTTGCGCCTGCGCGCCGGTGACGATGCCGATGACCTTGTCCTCGCGCTCCAGTATCGGGCCTTGCTCGATGTGCAGCTCGAAATAAGCGTCGGCCGGGAAGGCGGTCGCCGGCGCGTCGCCGCGATAGCCGATCGCATCGAGAGCGGCGCCGACCGTGACGCCCTCGGTGTCGGCCAGTCCGTAGGTCGTCGCGAGCGGAAACACGCCGGCCCAGACGCCTGATCCCATCAGGCTGTGGCCGAACCGGCTGCCCTCCTCGTCGGTCCAGTTGACCAGTTCGATCGGTGCCTCGGTGGTCAGGCCCATGTCGTTCAGGGTCCGCATGACCTCCAGGCCGCCCAACACGCCAAGCGCGCCGTCGTATTTGCCGCCGGATGGCTGGCTGTCGAGGTGGCTGCCCATCAGGACGGGAAGCCGAGCGGGGTCGCGACCCGCACGCCGGGCGAACATGTTGCCGATCGCATCGACGCGCACCATCAGACCGGCCGCTTCGCACAAGCCGCGAAAGCGCTCGCGCCCTCGCCGGTCGACGTCGGTCAGCGTGAGGCGCCGCACGCCCCCCTTGGGCGTCTCGCCGATCTCCGCCATCGCCATCAGGCTGTCCCACAGCCGGCGTCCGTCGATCCGCTGGTTGGTCTGTATGGTCATGTCGCTTCCCCTAAGGCACTTTGCCCGCCGCGCGAACGGAGCACCAGATGCCGAAACCGACGAACCAGCTTGCCGCCGCGCTCGCCGTGCTGCTCGTGCTATCGGGCTGCAAACTGATCGACCAGCGCACCTTCGCCCCGGCGCCGGCGGCGTCCTCGACCGGCGCGGCGGCGCGCATCGAGACGCGCACGCCCCTGATGACCGTCGTGCCCGGCACCAAGCTCGCGACCTACGAGGCGTTGCTGCGCGCCGCCGTGCGCGAAGCCCAGGCGCGCGACCCGACGGTGAGCTTCGACGTGATCAGCGTCGTGCCGGGAACCGGCACGCTCGCCCAGCAGATCAAGGCCGCCGAAGCGGACCGCCCGGCCGCGATGGACGTGGCCCAGGCGCTGATCGCGGCGGGCGTGACGGACCAGCGCGTCAATCTTGGCGCGCGGCCGGATCCGAGCGCGCACAGCCCCGACGTGCGGGTTTATGTGCGGTAAGCTCACGCGCCCATGCTCGCGAAATCACGCAACATGCGCTCGGCGTCAGGCTCCAGCCCGGTGAACAGGCGGAACCCCTCGGCGGCCTGGAACACCGCCATGCCGCCGCCGTCCAGCGTGCGGCATCCCAGTGCCCGCGCGGTTCGCAGCAATTCGGTCTCCAACGGGACATAGACGACCTCGGCGACCCAGAGCGCCGGGCGCAGCAGCGATGCCGGCAGCGGCAGGCCGGGGTGGTTGGCCATGCCGATCGGGGTGGCGTTGATGAGCCCGTCGGCTTCCGCCAGCGCAACGCCAAGTTCCTGGCCCGCGACCGCTCGGCCCTCGCCGAAGCGCCCGCATAGATCGCGCGCGACGCCCTCGGCCCGTGCCGACTGCACGTCGAAGATGGCAAGCCGCGCGGTGCCAAGCGTGAGCGCCGCATGGGCGACCGCCGCCCCGGCGCCGCCGGCGCCGATTTGAACCACCCGATCGCGCCGCGTGTCGGGCAGGCCGCGCCGGAAGCTCTCGGCGAAACCCAGCCAGTCCGTGTTGTGCCCGATGCGCTTGCCGCCCCTCAGCAGCACCGTGTTCACCGCCCCGAGCGCGCGCGCGTCGGGGGAGAGTTCATGCAGCAGGGGAATGACCGCCTGCTTGCAGGGATGCGTGATGTTCAGGCCGACGAAGCCCATCCGCTCGGCCGCCAGCACCAGCTCGGGCAGCGCCTCGACGCCGAGGGAAAGCGCCTCCAGGTCGATCAGCTTGTACTGATAGGGCACTCCCAACGCGGCGCCCTCGTGCTCGTGCAACGCCGGGGAGCGCGACCGCTGGATACCGGCGCCGATCAGGCCGACGAGGAAGGCGGGGGAGACAGTTTGGGTCATGCGGCTTACTATCGCGCTTGCCCGGTCGGATCGCCATGCCAGCCACGCCCCGCCTGCTCAAGTCGGTCGCCACCGTCTCCCTCAGCGGGTCGCTGCCCGAGAAACTCGACGCGGCGGCGACGATCGGTTTTGACGGCGTCGAGATCTTCGAGAACGATCTGCTCACCTTCGACGGCTCGCCCGCCGAGGTGCGCCGCATCGCCGAGGGACTCGGCCTCGCGATCTTCCTCTATCAGCCGTTCCGCGACTTCGAGGCGATGCCCGACGCCCAGCGCGTCCGCAACCTCGAGCGCGCCGAGCGCAAATTCGACGTCATGGAGGCGCTTGGCACCGATCTGGTGCTGGTGTGCAGCAACACCCAGCCCGGCGCCATCGACGACGACCGCCGCGCGGCGGCGGACCTCGCCGCGATGGCCGAGCGCGCGGCGCGGCGCGGCTTGCGCGTGGGGTACGAGGCGCTGGCCTGGGGACGCCACGTCAAACGCTGGGCGCACGCGTGGAAGATCGTGCGGGCCGCGGACCATCCGGCGCTGGGATTGATCGTGGACAGTTTCCACACGCTCGCGCTGGAGGACGATCCGGCAGAGATCGCGACCATTCCGGCCGGGAAGCTGTTCTTCGTGCAGCTCGCCGACGCGCCGAAACTCGCGATGGACGTGCTCTCATGGAGCCGGCATTTCCGTGATTTCCCCGGCCAGGGCCAATTGCCGGTGGGCGACTTCCTGCGCGCGGTGCTCGCTTCGGGCTATCGCGGCCCGCTCTCGCTCGAGGCATTCAACGACGCGTTCCGCGCCGCCCCCGCACGCATGACGGCACGCGACGGGCTGCGTTCCCTTCTGCTCGTCGAGGCTGAAGCGGGCGCCACGGCCCTGCCGCCGCCGCCGGTGCTGCGCGGGTTTGAATTCCTGGAGTTCGCGGTCGACGGCGATACCGGCCGCCGGCTGGGTGAGTTCCTCCGCACCCTGGGCTTCCACTATGCCGGGCGCCACCGCTCCAAATCCGTCGATCTGTTCCGCCAGGGCGACGTCAACCTCATTCTGAACAGCGAGCAGGACAGCGCCGCCTCGGAGCATTTCCAGATGCGCGGCGCCTCGGTCTGCGCGATGGCGCTACGGGTCGACGATCCGGCTCGCGCGCTCGACCGGGCGCGGGCGTTGCTGTGCCCGGAGTGGCGGGAGCCGGCGGGTGAGGGGGAGCGGCGCATTCCGGCGGTGCGCGCCCCGGACGGCACGCTGATCTATCTGGTGGGACCCGAGCAAGCGGGACGCAGCATCTACGACGACGATTTCCGCTTATTCGCCGAGGCAACGACAGCCGGGTCGCTGGGTCCGGTGGACCACGTGGCGCAAGCGCTGCCGTTCGGGCGCATGGACAGCTTCGTCTTGTTCTACCGCGCCGTCTTCGGCTGCATCGCCGAGGGCTTGTGGGAGCTGGCGGACCCGTATGGCCTGATCCGCAGCCGCGCCATGGTGAGCCCGGAGCGCAGCGTGCGCCTGCCGCTGAACACCTCCGAAAGCCGGGAAACCGCGACGGGGCGCTTCCTCGCCACGTACGCCGGGGCAGGGGTGCATCACATCGCGTTTGGCACCGACGACATCGTGCGGACCACCGAGCACCTTGTCGCGCTGGGCGCGCGGATCCTGCCGATCCCGGCGAACTATTACGACGATCTGCTCGGTAAATGGGACCTCGACGAGCAAAGGGTGGAGGGACTGCGCCGCTTCAACCTGCTGTATGATCGCGATGCGGCGGGCGAGTTCCTGCACGCCTACACCGAGACGTTCGATGACCGCTTCTTCTTTGAGATCGTGGAGCGGCGGGGCGGCTACGAACAATACGGCGCGCCCAATGCGCCGGTCCGGATGGCCGCTCAGGCGCAGCGCCACGAAGCGGAGCGGCTAAGGCAGGTAATCTAGAACGAGCTAGCCTCGCCCCCGCCCGCCGCGAAGGACTCCCACTCCTCTTGCGGGAGGGGTGCCGGTCGGCTTCGCGCCCGCGTCCCGATCGGACGATGTCGCGCGCTTGCCTGGGCGCCCGTCGCCTGTGATGCCGGAGTACGACGGCGGGTCGCTCGCCGGGAAGCTGTCTTTCGAAGCGCGGTCCACCTTGTCCTCGGCCGCCTCGCTTCCGCCATGCTGCTTTGGTGCCATGGGGAACTCCTTGCCGCGTCAGTGCAACGCCCTGGCGGCGGAACAGTTCAATGCACGACCATACGCCAGGAGAAGCTTCGGATGGGAATCACGGTCGTCGTCACCGGCGCGAGCGCGGGCAACGGACGGGCCATCGCGCGCGCGTTCGCGGATGCGGGCTGCGATGTCGGATTGCTGGCGCGCGATGCCGATCGGCTGGCGACGGCGGTGAGCGAGATCGCGGCACGCGGCCAGCGCGGCCTCGCCGTTCCGACCGACGTCTCCGACCCCGACGCGGTGGAGCGCGCCGCCGAGGCGGTCGAGCGCGAGCTGGGACCGATCGACGTGTGGGTGAACGATGCGATGGTGACGGTCTTCGCCCCGCTCCACGAGATCACGCCGG
>JBDTFI010000211.1:0-4092 GCA_039938035.1 Acetobacteraceae bacterium
GACGCCTGATTGCAGCGAAATCTTGTCATATGGCAGAATCGCCGCGATCGGCACCGCACCCAGCGCGAAGATGACCAGAGAGATAATCGCGCCCAGCCCAACGGCCGCCGGATATCCGGTGCTAGGCTTCTTCATCTCCGTGACATGCACCGCCTGGACTTCGACGCCAGCAAACAGCAGGACGATCCCAGCCAGGAACGCGATCGTTCCAAACCCGGTGATAGCCGGCCAGAACCGCGCATGTCCGACGTGCGACAGCGCTGGGGTGGTGAGATGCTGCCACCCGATCGGGTGCCCCGAGGCGATCCAATAGGCAAGCAGCCCGAGCAGGACGATGCCGGGAACGATCGTTCCCAGGATAAACGTCCAGTTGGCGACCTTGGCGAAGACCTGCACACCCTGAAGGACGACGAGAGTCGCCAGCCAGTAGACGACGATGCAGAACAATCCGACAAAGGTTCCGCTCTGCGCCAGGGCGGGAACGCCAATCGTGTAGGCCAACGCCGCCGCTCCGAAGGTAAGCGTAACCGAGTACCATACGACGTTCTGGATCCGGCCGCGAGTGACATCTCGGAAGGTATTGAATAGTTCCTGGTTTTATTTTCCCTGATTTCCAATTCTACTCAAAAAGTGAAGCGCTTCTGCCTCCACCGCCCGCACGCGCGCCGCCATGTCCGGCTCCTGGGCACGCAGCACCTGACGGATCAGGCTGGCCTCGCGGGAATTGACGTGCGCCGGGCTCTCCAAGAACACCTGCGCCCGCAACGCTGGATCGGCGCGCAGGATGGCTTGGAGCATGTCCTGATCGTTGGCGACCAGATCCCATCGTCCGGCCGCCCGCAACGCCGCGTCATCGAGGCAAGCGAACGCCGCGCGCCAGGCTTCGATCAGAGCGCGCCCGCCTGCTTGGCCGAGATTGAAGAAGCCGACGCCGGCATTCACCCCCCAATCCGGCGCGCCCTCGTCGCCCGGCGTGAGGATCGCGGCATGTCCCGACTTGCCGGCGAGATAGGCCCGGATGTCCCAATCCGGCGCGGCCACCAAGGCATCGGCATCCAGATAGAGCACCCACCCGGCGTAGCCCTGCTCCATGTACTCGGCCAGCAGCACGATGCGGTTGAACGTCGCCTGCCACGGATGGAATCCGCGCTTGATGCCGACGAACGCGGCATAGGCGATCCCGTGACGTTCGCAGAACGCCCGGTTGGCGCGCGAGGACGCGACGAGCATGTCGAAATAGACGAACGGATCGCTGGTCTGCACCAGAATGACCGGCCCGGTGCCGCCCCAGTCGCGTGCGCTCAACCGTCCTCGCGCGCGCGCCGCCGATCGGCCGAACAGCCGGGCGCGGAGTCGGCGCCGAAGATCGATCAGACCGATACGACCCGGCCGCGACAGGAGCCGAACCCGATCGTCGTCACCCCTGACCGCGCGCAGCGCGCGGTCAGGATCACTTCGTCGCCATCCTCGAGGAAGCCGCGCGTCTCGCCGTTCGGCAGCTTCAGCTTATGACGCCCACTCTGGGTGATCTCCAGCAGGCTGCCAAAGCTTGACTCCGTCTCCCCGGAGATCGTGCCGCTCCCGAACAAGTCCCCCGCGCGCAGGTCGCAGCCGTTGGAG
Organism: Acetobacteraceae bacterium; assembly: GCA_039938035.1. GTDB lineage: Bacteria > Pseudomonadota > Alphaproteobacteria > Acetobacterales > Acetobacteraceae > DATFDN01. The sequence continues at coordinate 1,621 of JBDTFI010000211.1, forward strand.
CTGTGATGGGCGACCATCTGCGCCGGCGTCCAGTAGAGGGCCCGCGAATTGGTCCGCGACAGTACGAAGGGCGTTGCCCCCGCCGCGCGCATCGACGGTGTCAGCAGCGCCGCCTCCAACGTGACGTCGAGCGCTCCGCGCGCCTGATCGTCCGCATCGAGCAGATACGGAAGCGGCGCCGGATCACCGCCGGGGCGCGGGACCTGTGCCACCCGGAACGGCTCCAGCGCCTCGGCGGTGACGATCCAGGGCGAGATGGTGGTGCAAAAGCTCTTCGCCAGGAACGGGCCGAGCGGCTGGTATTCCCACGCCTGGATATCGCGCGCCGACCAGTCGTTCAGCAGGCAGTAGCCGGCGATATGCGCCCCCGCCTCGCCGATCGGGATCGGCTGGCCCTGCGCGTTGCCGGCGCCGATCCACATGCCGAGTTCCAGTTCGTAGTCGAGGTTGCGGCAGGGTCCGAAGTCGGGCGCGGCCTGGTCGGGCGGCTTTCGCTGCCCGCTCGGCCGGCGCACGTCGGCGCCGGACGCGCGCACGGACGAGGCGCGGCCGTGATAAGCGACGGGAATGTATTTGTAGTTGGGCAGCAACGGGTTGTCGGGGCGAAACAGCTTGCCGGTGTTGGTGGCATGGGCGATTCCGGCGAAGAAATCGGTGTAGTCCCCGATCGCGGCCGGCGGATGCAGCGTACAGTCCCGCGCCTCATGCAGGAGCAAGTCGCGCTCCGCGGTCCCGGCATCCAGGAGCGTGCTGATCCTCCGGCGCAGCGCGCGACGCGGCTCGCCACCCAGTGCGAGCATCGCGTTCAGGCCCGCCCCGCTCGCCGCGCGTGCCGCATCCCGCGCCGCGCCGGTGAACAGGCCCGTTTCAACCGCCGCCGTCAGGTCCAGGATCGCATCGCCGATCGCCACACCGGGGCGCGGTGCCCCGCCCGCCGTGCTGAACACGCCAAACGGCAGGTTCTGGATCGGGAACTCCGGGTGTCCGTTGGCGGATTCGACCCAGCTCACCCGGGTCGGATCGTGCGTCTCGTCCAGTGCGATCTCCTTTGGCGTCACGAGAACCCACCCTTGAAGTGCCGGCGCATTCCATTCCAGCACGCATCATAGTCGCGCTGAAGCTCCGCCATCTCCAGCGCCGCCCGGGTCGGGCGCAGCACCTCCCGCGTCTCGAACATGAACGCGAGCGCGCCCTCGATCTTGTGCGGCGCCAACGCCGCACCCATCGCCGACTCGGTGACGGCGGCGTCCGGGCCGTGTGCGCTCATGCACGGATGCAGACTCGCGCCACCCGGAAGGAAGCCGCCCGCCTTCGCTTCGTAGGCGCCATGCACCAGCCCCATGAATTCGTTCATCACGTTGCGATGGAACCACGGCGGGCGGAACGTGTGCTCGGCCACCGCCCAGCGCGGTGGGAAGATCGCGAAGTCGATGTTGGCCGTGCCCGGGCTATTGGTGGGCGAGGTCAGCACGGTGAAGATCGACGGGTCACAGTGATCGAAGCTCACGGTGTTGATCGCCATAAATCGTGCAAGATCATATTTGTAGGGCGTCAGATTTCCATGCCATCCGACCACGTCGAGCGGCGAGTGAGCAATCTCGGTCGCCCACAGCGTCCCCTGGAACTTCTGCACCATCTCGGTCGGCGCATCACTGTCCTCGAACCACGCGACGGGAGCGAGAAAATCCCGTGGATTGGCGAGTCCGTTCGATCCGATCGGTCCCAGATCGGGCAGGCGCAGCATCGCCCCGTGATTTTCGCACACGTAGCCCCGCGCCGTTCCATCGGGCAGACCGACGCGCACGCGCACGCCGCGCGGCAACACGACGATCTCGCCGGGTGCCACGTCGAGGCGTCCCAGTTCGGTGTCCAGCGACAACCGACCCTCTTGCGGCACGATCAGCATCTCGCCGTCGGCGTTCCAGAACACCCGCCGCATGTCGCGGTTGGCCCCATAGAGATGCACCGACACGCCCGCGTTGGCGCCAAGGGTGAACAGTCCGGAAACGAAATCCGTCGGCACGTCGGGCATCGGCTTCGGGTCCCAGCGCAGCCGGTTCGGCGTCGGCTCGGCGAGTGCCCCGCACAGCCCGCCATTGTCGATCCGCCGATAGGGCGGATGCTCCGCCGAGGGCCGGATGCGATAGAGCCAGGTGCGTCGCACCTCCCGGCGGGGCATGGTGAAGGGCGTCGCGGTGATCTGCTCGGCATAGAGACCCAATTCGTGCCGCTGCGGGGAGTTCTGTCCGACTGGCACGGCGCCTTCCATCGCCTCGGTCGCGAACTCGTTGCCGAAACCGGACTGGTATTCAAGGCGCTCGGTCATCATGGGCTCCATCACGATGCGTCGGGTTGGCGGTCAGGGGCGGTGTCGCGGAATTCCGCCAGCGCCAGCGCCGCCGCCTCGGCGCGTCGCAGCCTGGGATAGGCGTCGAGCGGGCAGTTCAACCGGCGCGCGTTCGCCATCTGCGG
>JBDTFI010000212.1:0-3177 GCA_039938035.1 Acetobacteraceae bacterium
ATCCCCGAGGACATCGCGTTCGCCGAGAGCCGCATCCGCAAGGAGACGATCGCCGCCGAGGATATCCTGCACGACCTCGGCGCGCTGTCGATGATGTCGTCGGACAGCCAGGCGATGGGGCGTGTCGGAGAGGTGATCATCCGCACCTGGCAGACCGCGCACAAGATGAAGACGCAGCGTGGCGCGCTGGCCGGGGATGACGATTTGCACGACAACGCGCGGGTGAAGCGGTACATCGCGAAATACACGATCAACCCGGCGATCGCGCAGGGGATCGCCGACGAGGTGGGCTCGATCGAGGCCGGCAAGCTCGCCGACATCGTGGTGTGGTCGCCTTCGTTCTTCGGGGTGAAGCCCGATCTGGTCATCAAGGGCGGCGCGATCGCGATGGCGCCGATGGGCGATCCGAACGCCTCGATCCCGACGCCGCAGCCGGTGCACTACCGGCCGATGTTCGGCGCGTTGGGCGGGGCGCTGGGGGCGACCTGCGTGAGCTTCGTGTCGGGCGCGGCGCTGGAGGCGGAGATCGGGGCATCACTCGGTTTGCGCCGGCGTCTGGCGGCGGTGGCGAACACGCGCGGCGGAATCGGCAAGCGGAGCATGATCCATAACGACGCGACGCCGGTCATCGAGGTCGATCCGGAGACCTACGAGGTGCGGGCTGATGGGGTGCTGCTGACGTGTGAGCCGGCCGATGTGTTGCCAATGACGCAAAGGTATTTCCTGTTTTGATGCGGGCGATCTCCATCCTGCTCGCCGGCACCTGGGATGACGCGCAAGCGACCGACGCGGCGCTGCTTGACTTCGACATGCGTCATCGTCGGCGGATCGCGCTGCGCACCGAAGCGGGGGCGGAATTGCTGCTCGATCTGGCGCAGACGGCGCGGCTGCGCGACGGCGACGGGCTGGTGCTCGATGCGGGCGGCGTCGTGCGGGTGCGCGCGAAGGCGGAGGCGCTGCTGGAAATCCACACGCACGACCCGGGCGCTTTGGCCCAGATCGCCTGGCACCTCGGCAACCGTCATCTTCCCGTGCAGGTACTGGGCGGGCGGCTGCGCATCCGCGACGATCATGTGATCGCCGCGATGGTCGAGGGGCTCGGCGCGCATGTCGAGCAGATCGCGGCGCCGTTCGATCCGGAGGCGGGCGCCTATGCCGGCGCCCCGCATGACCATTCCTACTGAGACGCTGCTGCTGCTCGCCTGGCTGTCCCCGGCCTTCCCGACCGGCGGCTTCGCTTACAGCCACGGGCTGGAATGGGCGGTGGAGGCGGGCAACGTAAGCGATGAGGCGAGCCTGCTCGGCTGGCTGGGCGATATCCTCGCGCGCGGCTCCGGGCGAAGCGATGCCATCCTGTTGCGCCGCGCGCACCGGGCAGACGCGGCGGCGCTCGCTGAGTTGTGCGCGTTCGGCGCCGCGATCGCCGGGACAAGGGAGCGGCGGGCGGAGACGCTGGGGCAGGGCGATGCGTTCGCGCGCGGGGCTCTCGTCTGGGGGAGTCCGCGCCTCGCGGAACTGGCGGAGCCGATTCCGTATCCCGTGGCCGTGGGCGTGCTCGCCGGCGATCATGGCGTCGCGGAGGAGGATGTCACGGCGGCCTATCTTCAGGCATGGACGGCCAACCTGATCTCGGCCGCGGTGCGTCTCGTGCCGCTCGGGCAGACCGCCGGGTTGCGGGTGCTCGCCGCGCTGACGCCGACGATCCTGGCGGTCGCGCTCGAAACCCGGGACGCCACGCTCGAAGACATCGGCAATGCGTGCTTTCGCGCCGACATCGCCGCCATGCGCCACGAGACCCAGGGAACAAGGCTGTTTCGCACATGACCCAATCGAATGGCCCGCTTCGCGTCGGCATCGGCGGCCCGGTCGGCTCCGGCAAGACGGCGTTGATGGACGCGCTGTGCCGCGCCTTCCGCGACCGTTGGCAGGTGGCGGCGATCACCAACGACATCTACACCAAGGAGGACGCGGAGTTCCTGACCCGCGCGGGATCGCTGTCGCCCGACCGGATCATGGGCATTGAGACCGGCGGCTGCCCGCATACGGCCATCCGCGAGGACGCCTCGATCAACCTCGCGGGCGTCGCCGAGATGTGCCGCCGGTTCCCTGATCTCGACGTGCTGCTGATCGAAAGCGGCGGCGACAATCTGGCCGCGACGTTCAGCCCAGAGCTAGCCGATTTGACGCTCTACGTGATCGACGTGTCGGCGGGCGACAAGATCCCCCGCAAGGGCGGCCCGGGGATCACCCGCAGCGACCTGCTGGTCATCAACAAGACCGACCTGGCGCCGCTGGTCGGCGCCAGCCTGGAGGTCATGGACCGCGACGCGCGGCGAATGCGCGGAGAACGGCCGTTCGTGTTCGCCAACATACGAGCGGGCACCGGCGTGGCGGAGATCGCCACCTTCGTCGAGCAGGCGGGCGGTCTATAGGCTACCGGCAGGCACCCCCACGTTAACCTTTAGGTCACCTCCTTCGCCTACACCGGTTGCGCGGTCCGGGCGACCGCGCGCGGCAACCCCGTGGGAGATGAAGCGGATTGGCCAGAGCGGCGCATCGGGTGCGGTCCTGCCTGCGCAGCGTCATCGGCGATCGACGCGGCGCGGCGGCGCTGGAGTTCGCGATCACCGGCCTCGCGTTCTTCGGCCTCATCCTGTTCGTGATCAGCCTCGGCTTCCGGCTCTATGTGCAGGTGGCGCTGGATTATGCCAGCAGCCGCGCCGCCCGCATGCTCGCGGTGGATAGCAGCCAAAACCTGTCGCGGAATGCCGTCAATTTCCAGGCGGTCACGTTCTGCCCCTTGTTGTCGGCGTTCCTGGCTTGCGTGAACGTCACGATTTCGCTGGTGAGCGTCACCAACTACCAGAACACCTCTCCGATCGGCGGCTCCGGCTCGCCGCCCTTCACTCCGGGAGAAGACGGCAGCCTGATGCTGCTGCAGGTCTCCTATCGGCTGCCGGCGTTGAGTTGGCCGGTGCCCGGCGGAAACGGCACCTCTGGCGGGTTCGCGGGCGCCGCCGTCACCGCGAGCTATCCCTACCAGAACGAGTATTGAGCGATGCGCGGTTTGCGCCTTCTCGCTTCCGATCGGCGTGGGGTCGCAGCGCTGGAGTTCGCGTTGCTGGCCCCAGTCCTGATCGTCATCGCGATGTCGCTTACCGACGTCACCAACGCCGT
>JBDTFI010000213.1:0-10397 GCA_039938035.1 Acetobacteraceae bacterium
TCATCCTGACCCACGGCGATGCGCAGCGCGACACCGCGAAGGCGGTGATGGCCGAACTGGCGCCCCTATGGCCGGCGCCGCTGACCACCGAGGTGCGCCCGCTCGAAGCGTTCTATCCGGCGGAGGCCGAGCACGACGACTACTTCGCCCGCAACCCGTGGTCGGGCTACTGCCAGGTCGTGATCGCGCCGAAGGTCGCGAAGTTCCGCAAGCAATTCGCCGACCGGCTGAAGCGGGCGGCGGCCTGACCCTCACCCGCCGCGCAAGGGCGCGCCGGGTGAGGGCCTTCACACCGAGAAATACTTCGCTCGCGGGTTCAGCACCACGATCGCGCTCGTCGACTGCTCCGGGTGCAGCTGAAACTCGTCCGAAAGCGACACCCCGATCCGTTCCGCGCCCAGCAGCTTCATGATCCGCACCTGCTCTTCGAGGTGCGGGCAGGCCGGGTAGCCGAACGAGTAGCGCGAGCCTCGGTAGCTCTGGCTCAGCATCTTCTCCATGTTGCGGTCGTCCTCGGCGGCGAAGCCCATTTCGGCGCGGATGCGCTTGTGGACGTATTCGGCCATGGCCTCGGCCATCTCCACCGACAGGCCGTGCAAGTACAAATAATCCTGATAGCGGTTATCAGCGAACCAGGAATGCGCGACCTCCGACGCCGTCTGCCCCATCGTCACCACCTGGAAGCCGATCACGTCGCGCTCGTCATCGTCGATGTCGCGGAAGAAGTCGGCGATGCACTCGCCGTTTTCCTTCGGCTGGCGCGGCAAGGAGAAGCGGGCCACCTCGGTCGTTCCGTCCGGTTCAAACACGATCAGGTCGTTGCCCTGCCCGGCCGCCTTCCAGTACCCGTACGCCGCGCGCGGGTGCAGGATGTCCTGGCTTTCGCACAGCGCCAGCATCCGCTTCATCACCGGGCGTACCTCCTGCTTGGCCCAGCCGATGAAGTCCTCGAGCGAGCGGCCCTGCTTGCGGAAGCCCCACTGAAATTGATAGAGGCTGCGCTCGTTGACGAACGGAACGATCGCCTTGGGCGGCAGTTCCAGAATGCGCGCGCCCCAGAACGGCGGCGTGGCCACCTTCACGTCCCGCGTGATCGCGCGTCGTCGTTTCTGCACCGCCAACACGTCCACCGGGCGGAACGCAAGCTGATCGGCCTGGCCGAGCGTGCGCTTGGTGTTTCGCGCCTTGCCGACGCGCTTGGCCTGGACCGCCGCGAGGTAGTCATCGAAGCCGTTGCCCATCACCTTGTCCATCAGGTGCAGCCCGTCGAATGCGTCGCGCGCGTAGGCGACACGCCCGCAGCCGTAAGCGAGGACGCAATCGTCCTCCACATAGTTGCGGGTCAGCGCCGCGCCGCCGAGCATCACCGGAAGCTCCAGCCCCTGGCGGCTCATCTCCTCGAGGTTCTCGCGCATCACCACGGTCGATTTCACCAGTAGCCCGGACATGCCGATGGCGTTCGCCCGGTTCTCCCGCGCCGCCGTCAGCAAATCCGCCAGCGGCACCTTGATGCCGAGGTTGACCACCCGGTAGCCGTTGTTGGTGAGGATGATGTCGACGAGGTTCTTGCCGATGTCGTGGACGTCGCCGCGCACCGTCCCCAGCACGATGGTGCCCTTCTCCTGGCCCTCCACCTTCTCCATGAATGGTTGAAGGTAGGCGACGGCGGCCTTCATCGTCTCGGCGCTTTGCAGCACGAACGGCAGCTGCATCTTGCCGGCGCCGAACAACTCGCCCACTACCTTCATACCGTCGAGCAGCACGTCGTTGATGATGGACAGCGGCGGCGTGGTGCGCAGCGCGTCGGCCAGATCGTCGGTCAGTCCCTTGCGGTCGCCATCGACGATGCGATCCTTCAGCCGCTCCTCCACCGTCTCGGCGACGCGCCGCTTGGTCGCGTCATCGAGCTTCCGGTCGGCGAAGATCTCCAGCAGCTTTTGCAGCGGATCGTAGTCCTCGCGCCGGCGATCGAAGATCAGGTCTTCCACGACCCGCACTTCCTCCGGCGCGATCAGGTGCAACGGGCGGATTTTCGAGGCATGCACGATTGCCCCGCTCATGCCGGCGCGCACCGCGTGATCGAGGAAGACCGAGTTCAGCACCGCGCGCGCGGCCGGGTTGAGCCCGAAGCTGATATTGGACAGGCCGAGGATGATCTGGATGTCGGGAAACGCGGCGCGGATCGCGGCGATGCCCTCCAAGGTCCACTGGCCGAGCTTGCGGTCGTCCTCGTTGCCGGTCGCGATGGTGAAGGTCAGCGGGTCGATCAGCAGATCCGATTGCGGCAGGCCGAAGCGGTCGCAAGCGAACTCCACCAGCCTCGTGGCGACCGCGAGCTTGGCCTCGACGGTCTTCGCCATGCCGGTTTCATCGATGGTGAGCGCGATCACGCCGGTGCCGAACCGGCGCGCCAATTTCAGTCGCGCGACCGCGGCGGCCTCACCGTCCTCGAAATTGATGGAGTTGATGATCGGCTTGCCGCCGTGCAACTTCAGCGCCGCTTCGATCACCGGCGTCTCCGTGCTGTCGATCACCAGCGGCGCGTTGACCGATCCGGTGAACCGGCGGATCACCTCGTCCATCTCGTAGGTCTCGTCGCGCCCGACGAAGGCGGTGCAGATATCGAGCGCGTTCGACCCCTCGCCGGCCTGTTCGCGGCCCATCGCCACGCAGCCGTCCCAGTCGTTTGCCTCCTGCAACGCGCGCCATTTGCGCGAGCCGTTGGCGTTGCAGCGTTCGCCGATCACGAAGAACGCGTTCTCCTGGCGCAGCGCCACGGACTGATAGAGGGAGGCGACCGAGGGCACCCACACCGGATTGCGCGCGACGGGCGCCGGCCGGGGCTCGCCACGCCGGCGCAGCATCGCGTCGAGCGCGCCGATATGGGCGGTGCCAGTACCGCAGCAGCCGCCGATCAGGTTCACGCCGTCCTCGACGACGAAGCGTTCCAGCCACGTCGCGAGGTCGGCCGAGCTGAGCGGATAGCGGGTGTGGCCGTCGACCAGTTCGGGAAGCCCGGCGTTGGGCTGCACCGACAGCAGGCCGGGCCAGCTCTGAGACAGATAGCGCAGATGCTCGGCCATCTCCTGCGGGCCGGTCGCGCAGTTCAGGCCGATCAGCGGTACGTCGAGCGCGTTGATGATGGTGGCGGCGGCGGCGATGTCGGGGCCGACCAGCAAGGTGCCGGTGGTTTCGACCGTGACCTGCACGAAGATCGGCGTGTCGGTTCCGGCCGCGAGCCGCGCGATCTTGACGCCGTTCACCGCCGCCTTGATCTGCAACGTGTCCTGGCAGGTCTCGATCAGGATGGCATCGACGCCGCCGGCGATCAGCCCGCGCGACTGTTCGGCGAGCGCCGCCTCCAGCGCATCATAGGCGATGGCGCCCAAGGTCGGCAGCTTGGTGCCCGGGCCGATGCTGCCCAGCACATAGCGATCCCACCCGTCGCTGAACTGCTCCGCCGCCTCGCGCGCCAGTTCCGCCGAACGCTGGTTGATCTCGAAGGCGCGCTCCGCCAGATCGAATTCGCCGAGCGTGACGGGAGAGGCGCCGAAGCTGTTGGTTTCCACCATGTCGGCGCCGGCCTCGAAGTAGCTCCGGTGGATGTCGCGCACCATGTCGGGGCGCGACAAGGTCAGAACGTCGGTGCAGTTCTCGCGTCCCCAATAATCCGCCTCGATGTCGAGCGTCAGCGACTGCACATGGCTGCCCATGCCGCCGTCGCACAGCAGGACCCTGTCACGCAAGGCGTCGAGCAAAGGGGGGCGGGACATGGCGGCTCCTCAGAAGGCGGCGAGTTCGGGAACGCGGGAGACCGGCGCGCTGGTGCGCGTCGCCGGCCAAAGGCGGATCGGCAGGCTCCCGGCGTGAATCGACAGCGGATCGCCGGGCGTGACGCCCGCCTCTCGCATCAGCCCGGCCATCGCCGGATCGGCGAAGCCGGGCCAGCGATGCGCGAGGCGGTCGCGCACATCGTCGCGAGAATGCTCGCCCAGGTCGACCACGATCAGCGCACCGCCCGGACGCAGGATGCGCGCCGCCTCCGCCAGCACCGCGTCCGGCTGCTCGGCGTAGTGCAGCACCATTTGCAGCACCGCGACGTCGAACGCGGCGTCGGCGACCGGCAAGCGGTACATGTCGGCGAGACGCACGGAGCAATGCGGCAACTCGGCGCGCGCGAGCCGGGCGCGAGCGAGCGCCAGCATCGCCTTGCTGGCATCGATCCCCACGCCTTCGCGCACCCGCGGTCCCAGCAACTCCAGCACGCGCCCGGTGCCCGTGCCGATGTCCAGCAGCCGCCCGGTCCGGTCGGGGATCAGCGCGGCGAGCGCCGTTTCGACCGCCCCCGCCGGCAGGTCGAGCGCGCGCATCTCGTCCCAGTCGGCACCCTGGCGGCGGAAGCGGTCCGAGGCGATCCGCGCCCGCTCGGCCAGGACGCGCGCCGCCATGCGGCGATCGGACTCCAGGACCGGATCATCGGCGGGCAGACGGGCGACCAGCTCCCGCGACAGCGCCCCGGCCTTGCCGGCGGGAACGGCGAACCAGACATTGGCACCTTCCCTCACCCGTTCGAGCAAGCCGGAGTCGCAGAGCACCTTCAGGTGGCGCGACAGGCGGGGCTGGGACTGATCGAGGATCTCGGTTAACTCGGTGACGCAGAACGCGCCCCGTCCCGCCAGCGCGAGCAACCGCAGCCTTGTCGGCTCGGCGGCGGCGCGGAGGGCGAGGAGCAGGCGATCCATGGCTCTTCCCATGACATAAGGATATCCTTATGTCTAGTGGATGGTTGACGTGGACTCCCGCATCCCGGTCCGCTTCGGCGCGCTCGACGACGTTCCCCACGGGGCGGCGTTGCTGCTGGAGGGCGACATGGCGGCCCCCGCTGGGCCGTCAACCGCACGATTCGAGGTTCGCGGCCAATTCGGCCATCCAATCGGCTGCGCTTGCTGCGTCCCGCGTGGCCCGGTGGCCGAGGCGCTGTCGCGGCTGTTTCTGGCGCGCACCCGGGGCGAGGCGCCTTTGTTCGGGCAGGTGCTCGTGGTGACGGCGTCAAGCGACGGACGGGCGGCGGTGGTCGATGCGATCGCGGGCGACATGCTGACGCGGGCACGGTTCCGGATGGCGTAGGGCAGCATCATCGTGATCGTGCTGGCTGTTCAGGCGCGGGCCCCGCCACCATCGTCATGCTCGCGCTTAGCGCGAGCACCCACGAGTTGCTTGGTCACAGAAAGTCGTGGGTGGTCGGCCTTCGCCGACCATGACGGTGAGTTTGGCATGGGAGGGGCGGCGGAAGGCGGCCGTTGACCCCGCGACGCCACAAGGGCAAGGCGCTGCCATGAGCGCCCGCGTCCATGTCGTCGGGGCGGGGCTGGCGGGCCTCGCCGCCGCGTTGAGCCTTGCCGAGGCCGGGCGGGCGGTCACGGTCTATGAGGCCGGACCGGCCGCCGGGGGACGGTGTCGGTCGTATTTCGATCGGGCGTTGGGCCTGACCATCGACAACGGCAACCATCTGCTGCTCAGCGGCAATCGCGACACGTTCGCCTATCTGGCCGAGATCGGCACGGCGGACGCGCTCGCGGGGCCGGCCGAGCCGGTGTTCCCGTTCCTCGATTTGCGCGACGGCGCGCGCTGGGCGGTGCGGCCGAACCGAGGGCGGCTGCCGTGGTGGGTGTGCTCGCCTGGGCGGCGGGTGCCGCGGACGCGGGCAGCGGATTACTTGCGGCTCCTGGGGCTTCGGTCGGTCACCGACGATCGCAGCGTCGCCGAGGCGGTCCCGGCGGGGCCGCTTTATGAGCGGCTGATCGCGCCGCTGGCGATCGCCGCCCTCAACACGCCGACCGACATCGGACTGGCCCGCCTGCTGGGCGCGGTGGTGCGGAAGACGCTGATGGCGGGCGGTGCGGCGTGCCTGCCGCGCTTTCCCCGGGCCGGCCTGTCGGCGGCCTTCGTCGATCCGGCGCTGTCGCGGTTGGCGGCGCGGGGCGCGGTGCTGCGGCTGGGACGGCGCATCGCCGCCCTGACCATCACCGGTGGGCGCGCGACCGCCCTGCATCTGCCGGATGGCGATGTCTTGCTCGGCGCGGGAGAGGCCGTGGTCCTCGCCGTGCCGCCCTGGATCGCCACGGACCTGCTGCCCGGCCTGTCCGCTCCGGACGAGTTCCAGGCGATCCTCAACGTCCATTTCCGCCAGAATGCCGTCAGCGGGTTCGTGGGCCTGATCGGCGGGACGGCGGAATGGGTGTTCGTGAAGGACGGCTATGTCTCGGTGACGATCAGCGCGGCGAACCGGCTGCTCGATACGCCCGCCGAGGCGCTGACCGCGACGGTCTGGCCGGAGGTGTGTGCCGCCCTCGGGCTTGGCGACATCGCGATGCCGGCCTGGCGGGTGGTGAAGGAGAAGCGCGCGACGTTCGCGGCCACCGCAGCGCAGGAGCGTCGCCGTCCCGGCCCGCGCGTCGGGATCGCCAACCTGGCGCTCGCCGGGGACTGGACCGCCACCGGGTTGCCCGCGACGATCGAAGGTGCGATCAGGTCCGGCCGCCGCGCCGCGCAGGTAATTCTCGTTGCTTGAGACCAATCTCCTGAACGAAGCAGTGGCCCGCGCCGCCGCCGCGCTGTCCCGCCGGCAGCGCGACGACGGGCATTGGGTGTTCGAGTTGGAGGCGGACTCCACCATCCCGGCCGAGTACGTGCTGCTGGAACATTTCCTCGACCGCATCGACGAGGGACTGGAACAGAAGATCGGCGTCTATCTGCGCGCACGTCAGGGCACGCATGGCGGCTGGCCGCTGTTTCATGCCGGCGCCTTCAACCTGTCGTGCAGCGTGAAAGCGTATTTCGCGCTCCGCTGCATCGGTGATTCACCCGACGCGCCGCACATGGTCCGGGCGCGCGAGGCGATCCTCGCCGCCGGCGGGGCGGAGCGGTCCAACGTCTTCACCCGCGCCCAGCTCGCGCTGTTCGGTCAGGTGCCGTGGCGCGCCGTTCCGGTGATGCCGGTCGAGATCATGCATCTGCCGCTGTGGTTTCCGTTCCACCTCAGCAAAGTGTCCTACTGGTCGCGCACCGTGATCGTCCCGCTGCTGGTGCTGCTGGCGCTGCGTCCGGCTGCGCGCAATCCGCGTGGGATCGGCGTCGCCGAGCTGTTCCGTACTCCACCCGAGCACATACGCGACTGGATACGCGGCCCGTACCGCTCATCCTGGGGGCGGTTCTTCAAGGGCCTCGACAGCGTTTTGCGCGCGGCGACACCGCTGTTGCCCGCGCGCACGCGGCGGTCGGCGATCGACAAGGCGGTGACGTTCGTCACCACGCGGCTGAACGGCGATGACGGGCTGGGCGGCATCTACCCGGCCATCGCCAACAGCGTGATGATGTTCGACACGCTGCGCTTCGATCCCGCCGCCCCGCCCGCCGCGACCGCGTGGGAGGCCGTTCGCAAGCTGCTGGTGATCGGCGAAGACCGCGCCTACTGCCAGCCCTGCCTGTCGCCGGTGTGGGACACCAGCCTCGCCGGCCACGCGATGGCGGAGGCGGGTGACGCCGCCTCGGTGGACGTCGCCTGCGCCTGGTTGCGCCCCCGGCAGATCAACGACGTGGTCGGCGATTGGGCGGTTCGCCGCCCCGGCCTGCCGCCGGGCGGCTGGGCCTTCCAGTACTGGAACGACTACTACCCCGACGTGGACGATACCGCCGTCGTCGGGATGCTGCTGCATCGCCAAGGAGATCCATCCCATCACGACGCACTGCGTCGTGCCCGCGCCTGGATCGTCGGGATGCAGTCAAGCGACGGCGGCTGGGGCGCGTTCGAGCCGGAGAACACGCATCTCTATCTCAACCACATCCCGTTCGCCGATCACGGCGCGCTGCTCGACCCGCCGACGGCGGATGTCACCGCGCGCTGCGTCTCCTTCCTCGCGCAGATGGGGATGGAGACTGACGATCCGATCCTGTCGAACGCGCTCGGCTTCCTCCGCCGCGATCAATGCGCCGACGGCAGCTGGTTCGGCCGCTGGGGCACCAACTACATCTACGGCACATGGTCCGTGCTGTGCGCGCTGAACGCCGCCGGCCTGCCTCGCGAGGACCTTGCGATGAGCCGCGGGGTCGCGTTCCTGCTGTCAGTGCAGCGCGAGGATGGCGGCTGGGGCGAGGACGAGGAGAGTTATGCGGCCGCGCCGCCTGGTCGCTACGTCGAGAGCACGCCGAGCCAGACGGCTTGGGCGTTGCTCGGCCTGATGGCGGCCGGCGAGGCTGCGAATCCGGCGGTCGCGCGCGGCATCGCGTTCCTGACCCGCACGCAAGGCGTCGACGGGGAATGGAGCGAACCGCCGTACACCGCCGTTGGGTTCCCGCGCGTGTTCTACCTGCGCTATCATGGCTACCGCCTCTATTTCCCGCTGCTGGCGCTGGCGCGATACCGCAACCTCCGGCAAAGCAATGACCCTAAGGTCGCCTACGGGTTTTGAGCGGGTCGGGATCGTCACCGGGTTGGAGGCGGAGGCGCGGATCGCGCGCCGCCTCGGCAGGGTTGTCGCGGTCGGCGGCGGCACGGCGGACGGCGCGCGCGCGGCGGCGCGGACGCTGATCGTTCAGGGAGCGACCGCGCTGATCAGCCTCGGTCTGGCGGGCGGGCTCGATCCGGCTTTGGCGGCGGGCGCGCAGATCGTGCCCGAGGCGGTGATGGTCGCCGGCGCCCGACTGGCCGTCGACCCGGAGCTGTGCCGCGCCCTGGGCGGCCCGACCGTGGCCTGTCTGCTCGGCGCGGAGGCGATCGCGGCGAGCGTCGCCGACAAGGGGCGCCTGTGGCGCGAGAGCGGGTGCGCGGCGATCGACCTCGAAAGCGGGATCGTGGCGGAAATCGCCGCCGCGCACGCGCTGCCCTTCGCCGTGCTGCGCGCGATATGCGATCCGGCCGGAATGAGCCTGCCTGCCGTCGTCCTGCTCGCGTTGTCGGCTGACGGGCGGATCGGCCTGACGCGCGTGCTCGCCGCGACGATGCGTGATCCTGGCCAAATTCCGTCGCTGCTGCGGCTGGCCCGGGCCGCTTCCCGCGCGCGGGCGACGCTTGTCCGCCAGGTTGGGGCGATTGGGGCGCCCTTGCGGATAAGCCAATGACGGCCCACTTCTCGCTTGCCGGGACGCCGCTTCAGGGTTCCGGCTCCTGCTTCGCTCTGGTTGAAAGAGGGGGCCGATGACCACGCGTTTGTTCACTTCGCCGATGTTCCTTGGCTTCGACCATCTCGAGCAGATGCTTGAGCGGGCCTCGAAGACCTCGGCCGACGGCTATCCGCCCTACAATATCGAGCAGGTCAGTCCGACTGGGCTGCGGATCACCCTCGCGGTCGCGGGGTTCTCGATGGACGATCTCCAGATCACCCAGGAAGACAACCAACTGGTGATCCGCGGACGGCAGGGTGCCGACGATTCGGACGGCCGCGTGTTCCTGCATCGCGGCATCGCCGCGCGGCAGTTCCAGCGGGCCTTCGTGCTCGCCGAAGGGATCGAGGTGCGGGGCGCCTGGCTCGACAACGGGCTGCTCAACATCGACCTCGCCCGCCCGCAGCCTGAACCGCGGGTCAAGACGATCGAGATCAGGCGCACGACGAACGGCGCCGGAGGGCCGGTTCAGATGATGGACGGTCCGTTGGAGCGTGAGACGGAGCAGGACTGAATACCCACAAGCGCCGGGGCCGCATTCGGATCGGCGCGAGGAGAGCACCATGAACACCAACACCAACGACAACAGCGAGCCGGCCGGCGCCATGGTCCGGTTCGACATTCGCCACCTGTCAGAGGCGCAACTGGCGCAACTCGGGGTGCAGCAGATCGCCTATATCCGGCCGGTCGTCGTCAATGGCGAATCCGGCTACTCGATCCATGCGGCCGACGGCACGCCCATGGCGCTCGCGGGCGATCGCGACGTGGCGATCGCGGCGGTGTTGCAGCACGAGATGCTTCCCGCGCTGGTGCATTGAGCCCTGGCGGGCCAGTGCAGCCCGGTGTTGTTGCGCAGCATCGCAGTGACTTCGGTGGCCGGAACCGCGGGGCTGAACAGATGGCCCTGCGCCTCCGCGACACCCTCGGCCATCAGCATCGCGAGCTGCTCGTCGGTCTCGACACCCTCGGCGGTGGTGCTCAGCCCGAGCGTCGCGCAAAGCCCGGTCACCGCCCGCACGATCGCGGTGCAGTCGGCCCGTTGACCGAGTCCGGTGATGAAGGACCGGTCGATCTTCACGCGATCGAACGGCACCCGCACCAGTGAGCCCAGCGATGAATAGCCGGTGCCGAAATCGTCGAGCGCGAGCGACACGCCGATCGACTTGAGCTGACGCAGGGTGGCGAGTGCCTCCTTGGTGTCGTGCAACACGACCGATTCCGTCACCTCCAGCTCCAGC
>JBDTFI010000214.1:0-3215 GCA_039938035.1 Acetobacteraceae bacterium
CGCGACGAGCCGCACGCGCTGAATGCCGCGTTTCGCCTCGACCGCTTCGCCACCGGGAACCTGATCGACGAGAAGGGGGCCGGTGCGCGCCCGAACTTCCATTGAGGATCCCGTGCCCCTATTGCGGTGAGCGCGGTCACGAGGAGTTCTCCTATCTCGGCGACGCCGCGCCGTATCTGGCCGGGCGCCCCGATCCCGCGTCGCCCGACGCTGCGGCGGCGTTCGACGCTTACGTCTATCTGCGGGACAACCCGGCTGGGCCGCTCGACGAGTTGTGGCACCATGTCGGCGGCTGCCGGGCGTGGCTGGTGGTGCGCCGCGACGTCCGCACCCACGCCATCCTCTCGGCGCAGGCGGCGCCATGAGCCGCCTCGCCACCGGCGGCCTGATCGATCGCTCCCGCACATGGCGCTTCCGCTTCGACGGACATTCCTACGCCGGCCATCCCGGTGACACGCTGGCCTCCGCCCTGCTCGCGAACGACGTCCGCCTGGTCGGTCGTTCGTTCAAGCTGCACCGTCCGCGCGGCATCCTCTCGGCCGGCCCGGAGGAGCCGAACGCGCTCGTGGAATTGCGCGACGGCGCGAGGCGGGAGCCGAACACGCGGGCCACGGTCGCCGAGCTGTACGACGGGTTGCGCGCCGCCAGCCAGAACCGTTTTCCCTCCCTGCGCTTTGATGTGCGGGCGGCCAACGGCCTGGCCGCGCCGCTGCTCCATGCCGGCTTCTACTACAAGACCTTCATGTGGCCGGCGTCGTTCTGGGAGAAGGTGTACGAGCCGCTCATTCGCCGCGCCGCCGGCCTCGGCCGCGCGGCGCAGGCGCCGGACCCGGACGGATACGAACGGGTCGATGCGCATTGCGACGTGCTGGTGATCGGCGCTGGGCCGGCCGGCCTGATGGCCGCGCTCGCCGCCGGGCGCGCCGGGGCGCGGGTGATCCTCTGCGAGGAGGATTTCCGGATCGGCGGGCGATTGCTCGCGGAGCGCACCGCGATCGGCGGCGAGCCAGCGGCCGAGTGGGCGAATGCGGTCGCCAGCGAACTCGCGGCGATGCCGAGTCTGCGCATCCTTCCACGCACCACGGTGTTCGGCGTCTACGACAGTGGCACGTTCGGCGCCGTCCAGCGGGTCAGCGATCATCTCGCCGAGCCGCCCCCGCACACGCCGCGCCAGCGGATCTGGCGGATCGTGGCAAAACGCTCCGTCCTGACGGCGGGCTCGATCGAGCGCCCGCTGGTGTTCGGCGAAAACGACCGTCCGGGAATCATGCTCGCCGGCGCCGTGCGCACCTACCTCAACCGCTTCGCCGTCGCACCGGGCCGTCGGGCCGTGGTGTTCGCGACGCATGACGACGGCGTCCGCACCGTTCGCGACCTGCTGGCGGCCGGCGTCGCGGTCGAGGCGCTGGTCGACCCCCGGCCTGACGTGGCCGCGCCAGCCGGCGTCCGGCTGGTAACCGGCGTGGTCACCCGCACGCTCGGCGGCCAGGCGGTTCGCGGCGTCGAGATAACCGCCGACGGGGGCGCCAGCATCCGCCTCGACTGCGACCTGCTGGCGATGTCCGGCGGCTGGAGCCCGACGATCCACCTCACCTCTCACCTCGGCGGCCGCCCGCGCTGGGACGAGGCTCTGGCCGCCTTCGTGCCTGACGATACCCCCGCCGGCATGGCGGTGGCGGGCGCCGCCTCGGGCGCGTTCACGACCGCGCAGGCGCTGGCCGAGGGTGCGCGTGCCGGGGCCGCGGCGGCCGGCGACAGCGGCCATCCGGCGCGCCTCCCCAATATTCCCGAAGCCGAACCCGAGGCCACCGGCCACCGCGCGCTCTGGCGCGTACGTGGCGCGCGCGGCAAGGCGTTCGTCGATTTCCAGAACGACGTCGTCGCCGCCGACGTGGAACTCGCCAAGCGTGAGGGATTCCGCGCGGTCGAGCATCTCAAGCGCTACACCACGCTCGGCATGGCGACCGATCAGGGCAAGACCGCCAACGTCAACGGCCTCGCGCTGATGGCGGAGCTGACCGACAAGACCATCGCCGAGACTGGCACGACCCGCTTCCGCCCGCCCTACACGCCGGTCTCGATCGGCGCGCTGGCCGGGCAGCATCGCGGCCGCCACTTCCAGCCCACGCGCCTCGCACCCACCCATGAATGGTCCGCCGAGCAAGGCGCGGTGTTCGTCGAGGCGGGCATCTGGATGCGCGCGCAGTACTACCCGCGCGCCGACGAGGAAGACTGGCTCGCGACCGTCAATCGCGAGGTGACGACGGTCCGCTCCGCCGTCGGCCTGTGCGACGTCTCCACGCTGGGCAAGATCGACCTCCAGGGCGCGGATGCGGCGGTCTTCCTCGACCGGCTCTACGTCAACAGATGGAGCACCCTGAAGGTCGGTCGCGCTCGCTACGGCCTGATGCTGCGCGAAGACGGCTTCGCGTTCGACGACGGCACCATTTCGCGCCTCGCCGAAAACCGCTTCCTCGTCACCACCACCACCGCGAACGCCGCCGCCGTGCTCGCCCACATGGAGTTCTGCCACCAGGTGCTATGGCCCGACCTCGACGTGCAGTTCGTCTCCGTCACCGACCAATGGGGCCAGATCGCCGTCGCCGGGCCGCGCGCGCGCGACGTACTTGCCCGGATCGTCGCCGCCGACCTTACCGACGCCGCCTTTCCCTACATGGAAGCGGCAGAGCTGACGCTGCGCGACGGCACGCCCGCGCGCCTGTTCCGCATCTCCTTTTCGGGCGAACTGGCCTACGAACTGGCCGTGCCCGCTTTCCGTGCAGGCAATGTCGCCCGCCAGGTGATGGCGGAGGGCCGGGATTTCGGGATCACGCCGTACGGCACCGAGGCGATGGGCGTCATGCGGATAGAAAAGGGCCACGTCGCCGGCAACGAGATCAACGGCCAGGTAACCGCCGTCGATCTGGGCCTCGGGCGCATGATGAACCCGGGCAAGGACTGCATCGGCCGCGTGATGGCCACCCGTCCCGGCCTCATCGATCGCGCCCGACCCCGCCTTGTTGGCCTTCGCCCGATCAACCCGGCGGATCGCCTGCGCGCGGGGGCGCACTTCATCCCCGTGGGAGCACCAGCTACCATCGGCAACGATCAGGGCTTCCTGTCCTCGGTCGCCTTCTCGCCGACAGTCGGGTGCTGGATCGGGCTCGGCTTCCTGGCGCGCGGCGCGGAGCGTCATGGCGAGCAAATCCGCGCGG
>JBDTFI010000215.1:0-4313 GCA_039938035.1 Acetobacteraceae bacterium
AACAGCAGCAGCGGGGTGCTGTCCTGCATCGCCGTGTGGACGCCGATCGAACCATGGCACGCGCCGGGGCCGCGGGTGACGAAGGCGGCCGCCGGGCGGCCGCGCAGCTTGCCGTACGCCTCGGCCATGTTCACCGCCCCCGCCTCGAACCGGCAGGTCACCAGCTTCAGCTTCTCGCGCACGCCGTAGAGGCCGTCGAGCACGCCCAGAAAGCTTTCGCCCGGAACCGAAAAGACGTGGTCGATCCCCTGGGCCACCAGCGCATCGGCGAGGATGCGCCCACCCGTGCGCGCGCCGCCACGCGCCTTGCGGGCCTGCGTCAGTTCCATGCTCTCACTCCCGGTCCGGGGCCCCATAGTGCGGCGGCGGTCATTTGATGCTTATATATCGCCTGCCGCAAAACAGAAGACAGAGCGGGCGCCCTCTGTCATCTGTTTTCTGGTGGGACGGCGGCCGGAGGGTGCGGGATGCGCGCGATTTTCGTGATGATAAAGTGCGAGATGGGTCAGGCGTACCGCGTCGCGCGAGAGGCGGCGGACCGGATCGAGGAGCTGTCGGAGTTGCACTCCACCTCCGGGCAGTACGATCTGCTCGGCAAATTCTACCTCGATCCCGAGCAGGATATCGGCTTGTTCGTCACCGAGCGCATCCAGACCCTGTCGGGCGTCAAGGACACCTATACGCTCATCACGTTCAACGCCTTCGGCGCCGCGCGCGGCTGAGCAGGAGAGAGGCGATGCAGCCGTATCGGGTTCAGGCTTACAACACCGCGCACGACTCCGAGAACAAGATCCATGACGACGCGGTCGCCCGCCGCTTCGGCTTCACCGGCGGGCTGGTGCCGGGGGTCGATGTCTACGCTTACATGGCGCACGCGCCCGTCGCCATGTTCGGCCGGGCCTGGCTGGAGCGGGGAACGGCGACCTGCCGATTCGCCAAGCCCGTCTACGACGGCGATGCGGCGGCGGTGTTCGCCGAGCCGGGCGCCGAGGGCCTGGTACTGCGAGTCGAAAGCCACGACGAGGTCTGCGCGAGCGGCCTCGCCACCCTGCCCGACGCCGCCGACGCGCCCACGCTCGGGGTGTTCGAGGCGGTGGCGGCGCGCGAGGAACGTCGGCCTGCCGACGAGGATTCACTCGCGCCCGGAACCTGGCTCGGAATGCGCCCGCTGGTGCTGACGCCCACATTCAACGCGGCCTACCTCGACGACGTGCGCGAGACCGATCCGCTGTATGCGCGCGAGAAGCTCGCCCATCCCGGCGTGATCCTGCGCACCGGCAACTGGCTGCTGAGCCATAATGTCGTGCTCGGCCCCTGGATGCATGTCGGCAGTACCGTGCGAAATCTCGGCGCCGCGCATGTCGGCGACGAGATCACGGCGCGCGGGCGGGTGAGCGCGAACTACGAGCGCAAGGGACACCGCTTCGTGGAACTCGACGCGCTGGTGCTGGCGAACGGGAGCCCGATCGCGCACATCACCCACGTGGCGATCTACCGGCCTCGGCAGGTGGCCTGACGCGCAAGGGGCTGCCCATGATCGCCCGCTTCACGCGCCGGCGCGTGCTGGAATCTGGCGCAACTGGGTTCGGCCTCGCGCTGCTGCCGGCTTCTCGCGCCCCCGCCGCGTCGGCGGCGGTCACGCTGACTGCCGAGCGTCGCGTCCTGGAGGTCAACGGCAAGCCGGCGAACGTTTTCGGCCTCACCCAGCCGAATGGCACGCGGGGCCTCGTCACCTCCGTGGCCGAGCCGTTCCGGGTACACCTCGTCAACGACGCCGGCCTCGAGACGCTGATCCACTGGCATGGCCTGACGCCGCCGTATCAGCAGGACGGCGTGCCGGGCGTGTCGGGGCCGCCGATCCCGCCGGGCGGCACGGCGGAGTACGACTTTGCGCTGGCCAGGCCCGGCACCTACTGGATGCATTCGCATCAGGGGATGCAGGAGCAGGTGCTGATGACGGCGCCGCTGATCATCCATGAGGCGACCCCGGCGAGCGAACGGGAAATCGTCGTGCTGTTGCACGATTTCTCGTTCACCAGCCCGAAAGAGATTTTCGCTCGGCTGCGCAGCCGTTCGAGCGGCGACAAGGCGCCGATGGCCGGGATGTCGATGACCGCGCCGCCCGACCTGAACGACGTGGCGTACGACGCCTTCCTCGCCAACGATCGCACGCTGGCCGATCCGTTCGTGGTGCGGGTGACGCCGGGCGAGCGGGTCCGGCTGCGCATCATCAACGGCGCCTCGGCGAGCAATTTTCATATCGAACTGGGCGCCCTCCGGGCGACGTTGCTCGCGGTGGACGGACATCCCGCCAACAAGCTGACCGGGAGCAGTTTTCCGCTGGTGATCGCGCAGCGGATCGACCTTCTGGTCGAGCTGCCGAAACAGACGGGCGTGTGGCCGGTCTTCGGGGTGGTGGAGGGCCTGGCGCAACGCACCGGCATCGTCCTGGCGACGCAAGGGGCGCGGGTCACCCGGCTGGCGGCCCAGGCCGACCGGCCTTCCGCGCCGGTCAACCTGGGGTTTGAGGAGCGGCTGCGTGGCGCCTCGCCGCTGGCGCCACGGCGCGCCGACCGCGTGCTGCCGGTCGCGCTCACCGGCGACATGGCCGCCTATATCTGGACCCTGAACGACAAGGTCTATGGCCAGGACACGCCGCTGACGGTGGCGAAGGGTGAGCGCGTCGAACTGGTGATGGCCAACCGGACCATGATGTCGCACCCGATGCATCTGCACGGGCATGTGTTCCAGGTCGTCGAGATCGACGGACGCCGCTTTCCGGGGGCGATGCGCGATACCGTGCTGGTGCCACCGAAGACCACCGTCACGGTCGCGTTCGACGCCGACAATCCGGGCAAGTGGGCGTTCCACTGCCACAATCTCTATCATCTGGAAGCCGGGATGATGACGACGGTGCGGTACGTCGGCATCTGAGCCGACGGCGTCGACCTTCAGACGACGTCCTATGACGTCACGAACCGATACACGGAAAGGGACAGCCTCGATGGATGACGTGCGGATCATGGCGGAGAACCTCGGTTTCCCGGAAGGGCCGGTGGCGATGGCGGACGGCTCTGTCGTCCTGACCGAGATCGCCGGCGGGCGGGTCACCCGCGTCACGGCGAACGGCGCCGTGTCGGTCGTCTCGGCGATCGGCGGCGGGCCGAACGGCCTCGCGACCGGTCCTGACGGCGCCCTCTACTGCTGCGACAACGGCGGCAGCCGCTACGTCGCCGGTCAGTTCATGGGTCAGGGACCGGCCGAGGGATACGAGCACGGCTCGATTTGGCGGATCGACGCACGCACCGGCGAATCGCGCGTGCTCTATACGGAATGCGCTGGCCAGCGCCTCTCCGCGCCAAACGACCTCGTGTTCGACAAAGCGGGCGGGTTCTACTTCACCGACCTCGGCAAACGCTACGAGCGCACCCGCGATCACGGCGGCTTGTACTACGCACTTCCGGACGGCTTACGCGTCACCGAGATCGCCTATCCGATCGTCAGCGCCAACGGCGTCGGCTTGTCGCCCGACGAGCGCACACTCTATGTCGCCGACACCGAGGCCGCGCGGCTCTGGGCGTTCGACATCGCGGCACCGGGCGTGCTGCGCAAGCAGCCCTTCCCGTCCCCACATGGCGGTCGGCTGGTCGCCGGCCTGAGCGGGTTCGCCCGTTTCGACAGCCTGGCGGTGCAAGCGAACGGCGACATCTGCGTGGCCACCCTGGTCGCGGGCTGCATCACCGTGATCTCGCCGGACGGGACCATCGTGCGGCAGGTCGCGATGCCGGATACCCATCCGACCAACATCTGCTTCGGCGGCCCTGATATGCGGACGGCCTACATCAGCCTGTCGGAGACCGGCCGACTCGGCGCCCTGCCCTGGCCCGAACCGGGGCTGCGGCTGAATTTCGCGGCGTGACGGTTTGGTGATACGGGTTCCCAAGCAAGTTTGAGACGAGGCAGATGCCGTATTCAGCCGGGGTTGCGCGCGTGGCCCCTACAATGGACGAGCGCGTGACTTCCATCGAGGCGGTCGAAACTGGACTGAGCGAGGTCGGCTACATCCCCAGCCGGCAGATCGCCACCGCCGTCTATCTGGCGCACCGGTTGCAGAAGCCGATCCTGGTCGAAGGGCCGGCCGGCGTCGGCAAGACCGAGCTGGCGAAGTCGATCGCCTCCTGGCTCGACCTGCCGCTGATCCGGATGCAGTGCTACGAGGGGCTGGACGAAGCCAAGGCGCTGTATGAGTGGAAATACGGCAAGCAGCTTCTCTACACTCAGATCCTGCGCGACAAGATCGGCGAGGTGCTGGG
>JBDTFI010000216.1:0-3288 GCA_039938035.1 Acetobacteraceae bacterium
AGCGCCTCGGTGCGGGTGTCCTGCCAGACCAGCGCGTTGTGGATCGGTCGGCCGCTCGCGCGGTCCCACAAAAGCGTGGTCTCGCGCTGGTTGGTGATGCCGACCGCGGCGAGGTCGCGCGGGGATAAGCCGCCGGCTTGCAGCGCCTCGACGATCACTGCCTGGGTCGCCTCCCAGATCTCGGCCGGATCGTGCTCCACCCAGCCGGGGCGCGGGGTGATCTGGCGGTGTTCGCGTTGCGCGCTGGCGACGATCGCGCCCGCATGGTCGAAGATGATGAAGCGGGTGCTGGTGGTGCCCTGGTCGATGGCGCCGATGCAGCGCACGGGTCAGGCGCCGAGCATCTGCCCGCCGTCGACGGCGATCGTCTGCCCGGTCACCCAGGATGCGAGGGGCGAGGCGAGGAACATCACGACGCTCGCGACCTCCTCCGGGTAGCCAAGTCGGCCGAACGGGCAGCTTTTGAAGATGGCGTTGTAGAGGCCCGGATTGTCGGCCTTGCGCCGGTCCCACACGCCGCCGGGGAACTCGATCGAGCCGGGAGCCACGGCGTTTACCCGCACGTTGTCGCGGGCGTACATCTGCGCCTGCGTCGCGGTGTAGTGAATCGCGGCGAGCTTCATCGCGCCATAGGGCGGCTGGCGCGAGGCGGGGCGCAGCGCGGAGATCGAGGAGGTATTGACGATCGCGCCCTTCGATTCCTTCAGGTGCGGCAGCGCCGCCTGGCTGGCGTGGACGATCGCCATCATGTCGACCTGAAAGCTCACCGCCCAATCCGCCGCGTCGTCCTTGGTGCCGAAGCCCGAGGCGTTATTCACCAGCACGTCGATCCCGCCAAGCTTCGCGGCCGCCTCGGCGATGTAGCGCCTGATCGCCGCCTCATTGCCGAGATCGCAGGTGCCCGCGTGCGCGGCGTGTCCGAAGCGGGCCAACTCGGCGCGCGTCTTCTCCAGCGTCTCGGCGCCGCGCGCGCAGATCGACACGCCCGCTCCGGCCTCGGCGAAGCCGAGCGCGATGGAGCGTCCGATCCCGCGGCTGGCGCCGCAGACGATGACCCGCTTGCCCGTGAAGTCGAGTTTCATGACATTTCCCCGTTCCGCAGTGCCGCCAATGCCCGGGCGACAGTGCGGATCTTCGCGGCGGGACGCAATGCCGATAGGCCGCGTCACTTTCGTGACCTGCACCGTGCTGGATGCGGCCGGCCCGATGTGTCAGGCTTGCGTCCGCCGGAGAAGATAGGGCGTGGGCGCCGAGAGAGAGCAACGCAGGCTGGCGGCGATCCTGGTCGCCGACGTGGTCGGATACTCAAGCCAGATCGGCGCCGACGAGGCCGGGGCATTGGCCCGGTTGCGCTCGGTTCGGGACATGACCGATGGGCTGATCGCCGAGCACCAGGGCCGTGTCTTCAAGACCACGGGCGACGGCTTCCTGGCCGAGTTCCCGTCCGCCGTGCAGGCGCTGCGCTGCGCGATCGCGATCCAGACCGGGCTGGGCAAGCAGGCGGACAGCCTGAAGCTGCGCCTGGGCTTGCATCAGGGCGATGTGGTGGCGCGGGACGGCGACCTGCTTGGAGACGGGGTGAACATCGCGGCAAGGTTGGAGCCGTTGGCCGAGGCCGGCGGCATCTGCATCTCGGCGCGCGTGCGCGAGGATGCGATCGGCAAGATCGCGCTCGACACGTTGGATATGGGAGAACAGCGCCTCAAGAACATCGACCGGCCGATCCGGGTCTACCGGGTGCGGCTGGAACCGGCGGAGCGCGCGGCGCTGGCGCTGCCCGACAAGCCCTCGATCGCCGTGCTGCCGTTCCTGAACATGAGCGGCGATCCGGAGCAGGAGTATTTCGCCGATGGCATGGTCGAAGAGATCATCACCGCGCTGTCGCGCGTGCGCTGGTTCTTCGTGATCGCCCGCAATTCCAGCTTCGCCTACAAGGGCAAGTCGCCCGATGTGCGCCAGGTCGCACGCGAACTGGGCGTACGCTACGTGCTGGAGGGAAGCGTGCGCAAGGCGGCAGGCCGCGTGCGGATCACCGGGCAACTCGTTGACGCGCTGACGGGAGCGCATATCTGGGCGAATCGGTTCGATGGAACGCTGGAAGATGTATTCGACCTGCAAGATCGGGTAACCGCCAGCGTGGTCGCGGCGATCGAACCGAAGTTGCGGGCTGCCGAGATCGAACGCGCTTGGCGCAAGCCCACCGAGAATCTGCAAGCCTACGACCTTGTTCTTCGGGCGCAGGCACATCTGCATGCCAGGACGCGCGAGCCCATCGAGGAAGCCTTGCGCCTGCTCGATCAGGCGATCGCAATCGATCCCGACTACATGCGCGCGGTTGCGCTCAAGGCTCGGATGTTTCAGCTCCGCCGCGTTTGGGGGATCGTGCTCCCCGACCATCCGTCGATCACCGAGGCCGCACGACTAGCCCGTCTGGCAGGCGAGGAGGCACGAGACGATCCCGAGGTGCTTTGGATGGCCGCGTTGACGATCACGGTGGTCGGCGGCGATCACACCGGGGGACTGTCTCTGATCGAGCGATCGCTCGCGCTCAATCCGAATTCGGCGGACGCCCTCATGGTCGGGGGAGCCATCCATGGCCTCCGAGGCGATGTGGGTACGGCCGTGTCGCTCATGGACCTCGCTTTCCGGCTCAACCCGATGTCGCTTGAGGCGCACACGTTGCAAATCTTTCGCTGCTACGTGCATTTCGCCAGCGGTCAGTACGGCCCCGCCCTCGAATGGGCGGAGAAGGCGCTACTCCAGTTGCCGGACCTCCTGCCCGTATTGCGAGCCCGGATACCATGCCTGAGCATGCTGGGGCGAGCGGAAGAGGCACGGGCTGGCGTGACGAGGCTGCTCGCTGGTAGGCCAGCCGAGACGATCTCCATCGCGAGAGCGCTGATGAAGACGATCTTCCTGACTCCCGGAAGCCTCAACGCCTTTCTTGATGGACTGCGCCGCGCCGGATTGCCGGAGGCGTAGCGAATGCGAGGACGCGCGTGGCCTCGATCTCGCTGTTCAAGACCACCGCTGATGGTTTCCTGACGGAGTTCCCGTCCGCCGTGCGGGAAAAGTCGAGTTTCACCGCGCTCCCCCGCTGTTTCGCAGCGCCGCCAGCGCCCGCGCAACGGTGCTGATCCTCGCGACCGGGCGCAATGCCGCGACGGCAGTGGCGTGCGTCGCGGGATCAAATGCCGCGCAACCGTCCTCGAGCACGGTGACGCCGAACTCGCGCACTTGGGCGTCGCGCACCGTGCTGGCGACGCCGCCATTGGTGACGATGCCGGC
>JBDTFI010000217.1:0-6659 GCA_039938035.1 Acetobacteraceae bacterium
TCACCGGTGGTCTGGGTGAGCGCGGTTGTCATCAGGCCATGAAATCGACGGCGGTGCGGACCCGGCCCGCGAAGATCCGCTCGCGCCACCACGAGACCGTTCGCTCTAGCCCGTCGCGAAGACTCACCGTGGGACGCCAGCCCGTATCCGCCCCGAGGCGACTGCTGTCGGCCAGCAGCGCCCGCACCTCGGACAATGGCGGCCGCATGCGGGTCTCATCGTGTTGCACCGGCTTGCGACAGTCGGTCAGCTCGGCGACGATGTCGATAACCTCGGCAATCGACACGGGGGTGCCGCTGCCCGCATTGTAGGGCAACCCGGTCTTGACGCAGGACGACTGGCCTACCTTGAGGAAGGCGGCGGTGGTGTCATCCACGAATGTGAAATCACGCAACACCGAGGTGTCTCCCACCCTGATGACATCGCAGGCCGGGTCGAGCGCCTGACGGATGACGGTAGGAATAATGGCGCGCTCGCTCTGGCGAGGGCCGAACGTGTTGAATGGCCGAAGGAGCACCGCGGGAACGGTGAACGAGCGTGCGAAGGCGATCGCCAGCATGTCGGCGCCGATCTTTGTCGCGGCATACGGCGACTGCGCTTGCAACGGGTGGGACTCGGTGATCGGCAGCGTCTGCGCGGTGCCATACACTTCACTCGTGGAGGTGATAACCACGCGTCGCACGGCGCCCTCGCGCGCTGCCTCCAGCACGTGTACCGTCCCAAGCACGTTGGTCTCCACGTAGGATTGGGCGGCAACATAGGAGTGCGGGATCGCGATCAGCGCCGCCAGGTGGAACACGATGTCTTGGACTTCGATGAGCCGGTGCATGAATGCGCTGTCGCGGACGTCCCCCCGAACCGCCTGCACCTTGCGGCGAACCGGTCGTGGCAGGTCGTCGATCCAGCCGTGACCGTCGAACGAGTTGTAGAGGCAGAGAGCGGTCACGTCGGCGCCACTGTGAACCAGTGCTTCCGTCAGGTGCGAGCCGATGAAGCCATCTGCCCCGGTCACCAGAACTCTTGCTCCATGATAATCCAAGGTGGGGACCCTTTTCCTCTGGTCGGACCAACGGCGCTTCGATCGCTCTCCGTCATGCGGCCGCGTTTCGCCGGATCCAGTTTTCTGCTTCGTTGATCGGGTCGGGATGCCGTCCGGGGAACAGCCGGAGGCCGAGTACTGCGGAAACCCCGCGAATGATCCAGGCAAGGTCTCCCTCCGGAGTCCGGTGCGAGAAGTAGGCTAGGTCTGCGCGGGCCTTCAGCGGAAACAGGACCTGGCGATAGAATGCCTCGGGATCGCCGCCCTCCTGGAAGAGCCGGCTTTCGTTGCGAAAGAAGATCTGGTTCGGGCCAAAGATGCCGGGCCGAAAGTGCAGCACCGTCCGGAATTGTCCATCGAAGCAGTCGGCGAACGCGAGCGATTCCGGCCGCGGACCCACGATCGACATCTCGCCGCTCAGGATGTTCCAGAGCTGTGGCAGCTCGTCGAGCTTGGTGCGGGCCAGCAAACGGCCCACACTGGTCAGGCGTTCATCCTGGTCCAACGTGACGGCACGCGCATTCAGCACGCCGGCGCGGCGGAACTTGCGGAACTTGTGCAGCCGGAAATGCCGCCCGCCCTCGCCCAGCCGCACCTGGGAATAGCACACCGGGCGTCCGTCCTCGATGAGGATGGCGACAGCGATCGCCAGCATCAGTGGGCCGAGAAGCATCAGTCCCAAAGCGGCCAGAACGACATCGAACGCGCGCCGTCCTGCCCCGACACCGGCGTATCCCGGCGGTCGTGACGCTTCGGGAGTCGTCACCGGTCGTTCGCCCGCAGCGCGTTGGAGAGGCTGCGCACCGCAAGCTCGACTTGCCGCGGGGCCATGCGCGGATGCAGCGGCAACGTGAGTTCGCGAGCCGCGAAGTGCTCGGTGCACGGCAGGCGGACGACGGGAAACCGTTCCCGATACCAGGTGAGCCGGTGCACCGGCGGATAATGGATCGTGGTTTGCACCCCGGCCTCGCGCATCCGCTCCATTACCCGCTGGCGGTCGCACCCCAGGGGCAGCAAAACCGGCATGATGTGGTGCACCGGTCCGTCCACCGCGGCGAACGGAACCTGTACGTCGGGGCAGATATCGGCGAGCAGCACCCGGTACTCGTCGGTCAGCATCGCGCGACGATCATTCCAGTCGTCGAGATGGCGAAGCTGCGTCAGCCCGATCGCGGCGCGCAGATCATCCATTCGATAGTTGTAGCCAAGCATGGTCACGTCGTAGGTGAAGGTGCGGCCCTTCAGCCGCTCGACGGTCGTCGCGGTCATGCCGTGGCTACGCATCTGCCTGATCCGGGCGAGAACAGTCTCGTCTCGCGCCAGCACCATGCCGCCCTCGGCGGTCGTCATGTTCTTGTTCCCAAAGAAACTGAATACCGCGATATCGCCGAAGGTCGGCGAACGGCTCGCGCCGACCGCGTGCGCCGAGTCCTCGATGAGAGCCATCCCGCGGGCGTCCGCGAACGCTCGCCACCGCTCGGCATCGACAAGACGGCCACCGTAATGCATCACGACGACCGCTTTGGTCCTTGGCGTACACCGAGCCGCCGCGTCGGCGAGCGATATCAACGGGCGGTCAAGTCCCTCGATGTCGACGAAGACGGGAGTGGCGCCGCAGTAAATGACGCTGTTGGCGGTCGCGACGAAGGTGAGCGAGGGGACCAGCACTTCGTCGCCTGGACCCACCCCGAGCGCGGCGAGCGCCAGGTGTAGACCGGCCGTGCAGGAATCGACCGCGACCGCATCGGATGCATGGTGGGTCTCGGCGAAGGCCTGCTCGAAGGCTCGGACGCGATCGCCCATGGTGATCCAGCCGCTGCTGACAACCTCGGCGAGGGCGGTTGCTTCTTCTTCCCCGAGACAGGGTTCTGCCACTAGCAACATTTGTCGCCTCCCCTAGCCGGGTATGAACCGCGGCGCACCGGAACGCGCCTTAGGCGAGCGCCGGAAGCGCTACTCTGACCGCGCCGCGATCCTGCCGGGGGGAGAATGCGTCCGAGGACATCTCGTCGAACGCTGGGGCGCTCTCGTCCCACGACAATTCCTGGGCCTTTTGGAAGTCCTCCACCCGCCCTACGTCGAGCCACAGCCCTCCATGCAGGAAGGTGCCGACCGGTAGTCCCCGATCGAGCAAGCGCAAGACGAGATCGTCGAAGCCGAACGGAACGCCATTCGGGACATGGTCCAGAACGTCGGGGTTCATGCAGTAGATCCCCATGCTCACCAGATTGGTGACGTTGGGCTTTTCCCGGAAGCCGGCCACCTTGCCGTCGACTTCCTCGATGATGCCAAAGTCCATCCGCGTCGTACGCCGTGCGGCGGCAATCGTCAGGGCGCAGCCGCCCCGGCGATGCAGGGCGGCAAACGCGGTGAGATTGAGGTCGGTCAGCACGTCGCCGTTGATCACGAGGAAGCTTTCGTCCAGCTCGTCGCGCAACAAGCCGAGTGGTCCGATGGTACCCAGAGGCTCGGTTTCCTCCGTATAGTGAATGCGCAGACCCCATTGGCGGCCATCGCCGCACACGGAACGGATCAGGTGGCCGAGATAGCCGGTGGTGATGTAGGCCTCATGCGTGCCGTTGCGGCGGAGCCATTTCAGCAGGATTTCGAGCACCGGCCGGGCCCCGACCGGCATCAGCGGCTTGGGCAGGATCATCGTGTAGGGCCTGAGCCGAGTTCCCTTGCCGCCGGCCTGGATCACCGCCTTCATCTGCTGCTCCCCTGTTCTCCGTCCGACGGACGGGCCCGCGCGTGCGGTTGAAACGACGCCTGCGTCGGAAGGAGATTGTTTCTCGCGCGGCCCGGCCGTCAAACCGGCAAAATGACCGATGGCCAAAGGACGAGCGCTGCTGGTCCGATGTACATCGAAGATCACCCAATGGCCTTGGCCGTTCGGACAGGTGGCGGGTCGCGCAGGATTTGCGCTGAAATGGCTTGGCGGGTCCGACGCGGCTGCGCCGGATCAAGCCAGGACGAATTACCCCTCGATACCGCGCGGAGTAGCATGTCAGCACTTGTCGCTCGTCAGGCCTCCAAACCCCACGCGGAGCGGGCATTGCGCACGCAACCCGGCTCGCACCTGCTGTGTGTCGGCGGCGAGGATCACGAGTTGCGCATTCCGTTCCTGCTGGCGCTGCGAGGCCATGGTTTCAGGATAACGGCCGCTGGCACGGGGCCCGCCGATCCCTTCGCTCGCGCCGGCGTCGAATATAGGCCGTTTCGTTTCGACCGCTTCGTCAATCCGTGGGCGGACTGGATCGCGATGAATGCCCTGGCGAGGATAATCGGCGATGTACGGCCCGACGTGATCCAGAGCTTCGACACGAAGCTGGCCCTGCTCGTGCCCTTTGCCGCACGCCGCGCGGGAGCCACACCGGTGGTGCGGACCATCAACGGAATGGGCTGGCTCTATTCATCGCGCTCGCCGCTGGCCCTGGCGCTTCGGCTGGCCTACCGCACGTTGCACCACCTGGCGGCCAGCGCCAGCGCCATGACGGTCTTCCAGAACCCGGTCGATGCGGCCTTTTTTCTGTCTCATGGGATGGCGGACGAGCGCGCGAGTGAGGTGATACCCGGGTCTGGCGTCGACATCGAAGGGTTCGATCGCGCCGTCCTCGGACTGCCGCCACCCGCGGCGCTGCGCGCCACGCTCGGTCTCGGCGCCGCGGAAGTCGTTCTGACCGTCACCAGGCTCACGCGACAGAAGGGCATCCGGACCCTGCTCGAGGCGGCGGCGCTGATTCATCGCCAGCGCCCAGGCGTGCGCTTCGTGCTCGTGGGCCCGAGGCAGAGCGAGGGGCCGCTGGCGATTTCCCAGGAGGAGCTCGACCGGCACCGTTCATACGTGCTGGCGCTTGGCCGGCGGTCGGACGTGCCGGCGCTGCTTCGCCTGGCCGACGTCTTTGCGTTTCCCACCGAGTACCGCGAGGGCGTCCCGCGCGTGTTGCTTGAAGCCGCGCTCGCGGGCCTGCCGATCGCCACCACCGACATGCCGGGCTGTTCCGACGTGGTTCGGGACGGGGCGACAGGGCTGACCATTCCGCCCCGCTCGCCCGAGCGTCTCGCCAATGCAATCCTGCACCTGCTGACGGAGCGGGCTTCGGCACTGGCGATGGCCGCGCGCGCGGAGGTTTTGGTGCGTCGGGACTTTGGCCTGCCGATGATCGCTGCTCGCTATGCCCGGCTCTACGCCGAGCTCCAGCAGGTGCCACTCGCACGAGCGATGCCCGTTGCCGACCTGGCGCTGAGCGGAGGCTGACCGGCCATGTGCGGGATCGCGGGAATCCTGATGGCGCCGAATTCCTCAGGCCGGGAGCGGCTTGCGACAATCAGCGAGATGACCGCGAGCTTGCGCCATCGCGGTCCGGATTCAGAGGGCTTCTGGACCGACCACGACGCCGCGGTGGCGTTTGGGCACCGCCGCCTTGCCATCGTCGACCTGTCCAGCGCGGGCCGCCAGCCGATGGTATCGCAGGGCGGCGGGCTGGTGATCACCTATAACGGCGAGATCTACAACTTCCGAGAAGTGCGCCGGGAGCTCGAGGCCAGGGGACACCGTTTCCTCGGCAACAGCGATACCGAGGTGATGCTGGCGGCGTTCGAGGAACTGGGGATCGAGTCGGCCCTGAACCGGCTGGTCGGCATGTTCGCGATCGGGCTCTGGGACCGGGAACGGCGGGTGCTGCATCTGATCCGCGACCGGCTGGGCAAGAAGCCGCTGCATGTGGCGCTCATCGATGGGGCGCTGGTGTTCGCATCCGAGCTCAAGGCGTTCCGAGCATTTCCCGGTTTCCGGCCCGAACTCGATCATGTGGCGCTGGGGATGATGTTGCGCCAGGGCTGGATTCCCGACCGGCATTGCATCTGGCAGGGCGTGTTCAAGCTGGCGCCCGGGGGGATGCTTTCGGTTCGGCCGGAAGAGCTTGCCGGGACAAGCCCCGAACGCCTGCGGCGCGGGACGCGCATATGGTGGAGTCTGGCTGAAAAGGCCGCGCAAGGTCAGGCGCGCTCGGATCGGCGAAGTATCGCGGACCTGGAAGCCGAGCTTGATCACCTGCTGCGGACCGCCGTGCGGGAGCGTATGGTGGCGGATGTACCATTGGGCGCCCTGCTTTCCGGCGGCATCGACAGTTCGCTGGTGCTGGCATTGATGCAGGCGCAGTCGGCGCAACCGGTGCGCAGTTTCACGATCGGGTTTTCCGAACACGACTTCAACGAATCAGACGATGCCTATCGGATCGCGCGTCACTTGGGCACCGAACACACGGAGCTTCTGCTGACGCCCGAGGAGGCGTTGGACGCCATCCCGGAGCTTCCGCGAATCTGGGACGAACCCTTCGGCGACGAGTCCCAATTGCCCACGCTGCTGGTATCCCGGCTCGCGCGCCAGCACGTGACGGTGGCGCTGACGGGCGACGGCGGCGATGAGAGCTTTGCCGGTTATGCGCGCCATCTCGCGGCGGCGCGGCTGGCGCCGCTGCGGCGCGCACCGGCGGGGCTGCGCCGGCTCTGCGCCGCCCCGCTGCGGGCGCTGAGCGATGGCGCACTGTGCCAGTTCCTCACATCGCTTCCGTTGCCGGCCGGCCGCATCGGGATCAACCGGGAGCACGCCCGCAAACTC
>JBDTFI010000218.1:0-3397 GCA_039938035.1 Acetobacteraceae bacterium
GCCATCATTGGCAGCGGCCGCATCGAAGGGCGCAAGGTGGCCGTTTCGGCGGACGACTACACGCTGAGAGCGGGCTCGTCGGAAGCAACGATCTCCGACAAGTGGGTCTATGCCGAGCGGATGGCGCTTGAGCTCCGAATGCCGCTGGTGCGCTTGGTCGACACTGCGGGAGGCAGCGTCAAGCTCCTCGAGCAGAGTGGCTACGCGAAGATTCCGGGCTATGCCAACTGGCCGGTGGTCGACCTGATGTCCTCGGTGCCAGTGGTGGGCGTTGCGCTTGGCGCATGTGCGGGTCTGGGCGCCATTAAGGTGCTGATGTCGCACTTCTCGGTCATGGTGCGCGACCAAGCTCAGGTTTTCGCGGCCGGCCCGCCGGTGGTCAAGCAGGCCTACGGCATTGACATCGACAAGAACGACCTGGGTGGGTGGAAGGTGCATCGACGCAGCGCCCTGGTTCATAACGAGGCGGACAGCGAAGCCGACGCCTTTGCCCAGGTTCGCCGCTTTCTCTCCTTTCTGCCACGCAATTCGTCGCAGTACGCCGTGCGCGGGTCCCGGGCCGACGATCCGGGCCGCGCCGACGACTGGCTGAAGAACGCGATTCCGCACGATCGGCGAAAGGTCTACGACCCGCGCAAGATTCTGGCCTCATTGTTCGATGCCAGTTCGCTCTTCGAGATCGGCAGATACCAGGGCGGCTCGACCATCACCGCCCTGGCGCGGCTTGACGGGTATCCGGTCGGCGTGCTGTGCAGCGACCCGCGAATCTCGGGCGGCGCGATGACCACCGCCTCCGCCTGGAAGATTGAACGCCACGCGAAGCTGTGCGACACCTTCGGCCTGCCCATAGTCCATCTCGTCGACCAGCCGGGTAACGCGACCGGCCCGGAGGCCGAACTCACGGGCACTCTGCTCGGCGCCGTGCGCGTGCTGACCACGCTCGAGGGACTGCAGGTTCCGTGGCTGTCGATCATCATGCGCCGCGCCTTCGGCATGGCCGGTGGCCTGCACGCGCCTAAGCATTTCCCGCAACTTAATCACCGCTTCGCCTGGCCGTCCGCGCGATGGGGTTCCATCCCCGTCGAGGGTGGCGTGAGCGCTGCGTATCGCAAAGAAATCGCCGAGGCCGCCGACCCGAAAGCGCACCAGGATGAACTGGAGGCCTACTACAACCGCATCGGTTCGCCGTTCCGAACGGCCGAAAGGTTCGCAATCCTTGACGTCATCGATCCCCGCGAGACACGGGGCGTTCTTTGCGACTGGATCGACGACGCCTGGGAGGCCATGCTTGCGCGTCGGCGGCTTGGCGGCGCCAGGCCTTCCTGAAGGCGGCGGGATCGCACGGAGAGTCGTCTTCGTCGCGGCTGCGTCGGTGGTTGGTGCGCTAGCTTGAACACAACGCCGTTTTCGAAGCAAGGAACAACTCGCATGTTCAGCAAGGTTCTAGTGGCCAACCGTGGGGCGGTGGCGGCGCGCGTCCTGCGCGCGCTCAAGACACTCGGCATTCGCAGTGTCGCGGTCTATTCCGAGGCCGATCGCGAACTTCCCTACTTGGCGATGGCCGACGAGAGTGTCGAGATCGGACCGGCTGCGGCGGCCCGCAGCTACCTCGACCAAGACGCGATCCTGTCCGTTCTGCGACGGTCGGGCGCCGATGGCCTGCATCCGGGGTATGGGTTCCTTGCGGAGAACGCGCACTTCGCCCGACGGGTGAATGCCAGCGGCGCCCGCTTCATCGGCCCAAGCCCGCAATGGATCGAAGCGATGGGCCATAAGACCCGGGCTCGCGACCTGATGGCGCGGCATCATCTTGCAATGGGCGTGAGCTCCGGGCTGCTCGGCGAGGGCGAGGCTGGCACGCTGGCAGCGGCTGAGCGCATCGGTTATCCGGTGCTGGTCAAGCCTGCCGGCGGTGGCGGCGGGATTGGCATGCTGGTGGCCCACGATGATGTCCAGCTGGTCAAGGCCGTAGAGCAGGCGCGCTCGCTGGCGCAACGCAGCTTCGGCAACGCGGAGCTGTATCTCGAGCGCTTAATGGAACGGCCCCGCCACGTCGAGTTCCAGATCCTCGCCGACCGCTACGGCAATGTCCGGCACCTGTTCGAGCGCGACTGCTCGGTCCAGCGCCGGCACCAGAAGGTGATCGAGGAGGCGGGCGCACCGAACCTGCCGCGCGCGGAGTTGGACGCTGCGGCCAATCGCATCGTCGACGTGCTGGGTGTCCTCAGCTACGACGTGATCGGCACGGTGGAGACCTTGTACGACGGCGCCGGTAACTTCAATTTCCTCGAGATGAACACGCGGCTGCAGGTGGAGCATGCGGTGAGCGAAGAAGTCACCGGCATCGACATCGTCGAGGCGCAGGTGCGGCTGGCTTACGGCGCCCCCCTGGACACGGTGCTACCCGAGCAGATTCGGATGACCGGGCACGCGGTCGAAGCACGCATTTATGCCGAGGATCCGGTTCGCTTCTTTCCGTCGTCGGGCCTGCTGAAGACGCTGCGCCTGCCGGTGGGCCCAGGCATCCGGGTGGAGACAGGCTACGCCGAAGGCAACAGCATCACTCCCTTCTACGATCCGATGATCGCGAAGGTGATCGCCAAAGGGCCGGACCGCGCGCAAGCCATCGCCCGACTGCTGGAGGCGCTCGACGCCACTGTTGTCGAAGGCGTCAAGACCAACATCCCGTTCGTGCGCCAGGTCCTGCAAAGCGCCGCGTTCCGCAGTGGCGACGTGCACACCGTGCTCGGCGGCGAGGTGCTGGAGGCAGCCCGCGTCGCCGCGGCGAAGGCACGCGCCGCCAGTCAATGATGATTCATTCACTCACTCATTCAAGGACCCAACATGGCACGCATCGAAGTCCAGGCCGAGGTCACGGCAAGGTCTGGGAACTGTTGGTGGCGCCCGGCGCCAGGGTCGGCGCCGACGAGCCGCTCATGGTCGTCGAGTCGATGAAGATGGAAATTCTGGTGTCCTGGGAGGAAGCCAACACCGTCGTAGAGCTGTTGGTGGCAGAAGGCGATGCGGTCGAGGGCCCAGGACGTCGTGTTCGTCGCGACGCGACCAGCCGCAACGGTACAAGGAGCAGCTCGTGCTGATCGAACCGGATTCCTCCGCCGCGGCGGCCAGCGCATCGACCGGGCCGGCCGCAGGCCCGCTCGTCGGCGTGCGGGTTATCGAGATTTGCTCGACGATCGCCGGGCCGGCATGCGCCCGGCTGCTCGCCGATTTTGGCGCGGACGTCATCAAAATCGAGCCGCCGGAAGGAGACGGGGTGCGCCAGATGGGCATGCATGTGGGTGATGTGTCGCTCTATGCGGCGACGCTGCTGCGCGGCAAGCAGTCGGTGGTGGTGGACCTCAAGTCGAGCGAAGGCCGCGCACTGGCGCTGGAAATG
>JBDTFI010000219.1:0-5831 GCA_039938035.1 Acetobacteraceae bacterium
CCGCGTCAGCCGGACCTGATCCAGCGCCATCTGATGAGCATCCACTGGCGGGTGTGCGCGTCCTCCGACTACCTGAAGGCGCACGGCGTCCCGCAGCGGGCCGAGGATCTGGATGCGCATAAGCTGATCCTGTTCGGCGACTATCATCCGCCGGTGCCCGACATCAATTGGCTGGCCGAAGCCGGGCGTCGCCCCGGCAATCCGCGCCGCCCGCTTCTGGAAGTGAACAGCACGCAAGCGATGCTGCTCGGCATCCGCGCCGGCATCGGCGTCGGCACGTTGCCCGACTATTTGCTGAGCGAGAACGAGGACCTGATGCAAGTCCTGCCGGAGCTGAAGGCGCCAGACGTCGACGTGTTCTTCGTCTACCCGGAGGAGTTGCGGAACTCCAAGCGGGTCGCGGTGTTCCGTGACTTCCTTCTGGCGCGGCTGGCGGAGCGGCACTGACCGCCCCTCCCGGGACGAACCTGTTGCATCCGGGGGGTAGTCGCGGCCACAACTGGCGACCTCTTGTTTGGACCTTGCCCATGCGCCCATGCTTCCGCCCGCTTCGCATCGCGCTGGTGGCCTCCGCCGCCCTCGCATTCTCCTTGCCCTTGCCGGGCGTCCTGCCGGCGGCCCCGGCGATCGCGCGGGGCGCGCCCGATAGCTTCGCCGACCTCGCCGCCCGGCTGTTGCCGGCGGTGGTCAACGTCTCCTCCTCGGCCGACGTCCAGGTCAGCGACAACGGGCCGGTGGTGCCGCCGGTGTTCCCACCCGGCTCGCCTTTCGAGCAGTTCTTCAAGGACTTCATGGACCGGCATCGCCCGCCGGGTGGCGGGACCAAGCCCGAGCCGGACCGGAAGATGCAGAGCCTGGGATCGGGGTTCATCATCGACCCCTCCGGCATCGTCGTGA
The DNA here is from genome assembly GCA_039938035.1 of Acetobacteraceae bacterium. Taxonomy (GTDB): domain Bacteria; phylum Pseudomonadota; class Alphaproteobacteria; order Acetobacterales; family Acetobacteraceae; genus DATFDN01. Next base: position 898 of record JBDTFI010000219.1, read on the forward strand.
CGAACAACCACGTCATCGAGGGCGCCGACGAGATCACCGTGACCTTGCAGGACAACACCTCGCTGAAGGCGAAGGTGATCGGGCGCGATACGACCGGCGATATCGCACTGCTGAAGGTCGATGCGGGCAAACCGCTGCCGGCGCTCGCGTTCGGCGATTCCAGCGCGATGCGCGTGGGCGACTGGGTGCTCGCGATCGGCAATCCGTTCGGCCTCGGCGGCACGGTGACGGCGGGGATCGTCTCGGCGCGCGGGCGCGACATCCATGAAGGCCCGTACGACGACTTCATCCAGACCGACGCGCCGATCAACCGGGGAAACTCGGGCGGCCCGCTGTTTAACATGGACGGCCAGGTGATCGGCATCAACACGGCGATCTACTCGCCCTCGGGCGGGTCGATCGGCATCGGCTTCGCCATCCCGGCGAACATCGCCAAGCTCGACGTCGCCCAGATCCGTCAGTACGGCCATCCGCGCCGCGGTTGGCTGGGCGTTCGCATCCAGGAGGTGACGCCCGACATCGCCGACAGCCTGGGGCTGCACGGCGGCAATCGCGGCGCGCTGGTCGCCGGGGTCAATCCCGGCGGCCCGGCCGACGGCGCGCATCTTCGCAACGGCGACATCATCCTGAGCTTCAACGGCGCACCGGTGAAGGACATGCGCGCGCTGCCGCGGGTCGTCGCCGATACCGACGTGGGCAAGCAAGTGCCGGTGACGGTATGGCGCGACGGCAAGGAGGTCACGTTGCAGGCCATCCTCGCCGAGAAGCCTGACGACGTGGAGAAGGCCTCCGCGACCCCGGCCGCGCCCATTCCGCCGAAACCGGCCGAGATCGCCGGGCTCGGCGTGACGCTCGCCCCGATCGATCAGGGCGCGCGCGACCGCTACCATCTGAGCGCCGATCAGAAGGGCGTGGTCGTGACCGATGTAACCGATGGCGGCGCGGCGGCGCAGCGGGGCGTGAAGCCCGGCGACGTCATCGTGGAGGTTCAGCAAGGCGAGGTGAACTCCCCCGACGACGTCCGCCGCCGGGTGGAGACGGTGCGGAAGGAAGACCGCAAATCAGTGCTGGTGCTGATCCAGCGCGCCGACGGGCTGAGCTGGGTGCCGCTGCCGCTGGACGGCGGGAAGGATCGCGCGCCAGGGTGAACCAGGGGGCCGGTTGAACTATCGCCACGGCTACCACGCCGGCAATTTCGGCGATTGCGTCAAACACGCGCTGCTGGTGTGGCTGATGCGCGCGCTGACCCGCAAGCCGGCGCCGCTGTTCGTGCTCGACACCCACGCGGGCGCCGGTGCCTACGATCTCCGCGCCAACCCGGCGGAGCGCACCGGCGAATGGCGCGGCGGGATCGGGCGGCTGCTGGAGGACACGCCGGAGGTGCTCGGCGATTACGTCGGACTGGTGCGCCGTCTTGGCCTCTATCCCGGCTCGCCGATGCTGGCGCGTGCGCTGCTTCGTCCGGGGGATCGGATGGCATGCTGCGAGCTGCACCCCGAGGAGTACAGCGCGCTGCGCCGCCGGTTCGGCCGCGATCCGCTTGTGGGCGTGCATCGGCGCGACGCGTGGGAGGCGCTCGGCGCGTTGTTGCCGCCTTCGGAGCGACGCGCGCTGGTGCTGATCGATCCGCCGTTCGAGGCCGTCGACGAGTTCGGCCGCTTGCTGGCGGGAGTGCGGACCGGCCACGGGCGTTTCCGTGCCGGCGTGTTTGCCGCCTGGTATCCGATCAAGCATCGGGCGCCGGTTCGCGCGTTCCTGACGGGGATGCGCGAGAGCGGGATGCGCGACGTGGTGGCCGCCGAGATCTGGCTGCGCGAGCCGCTTGATGCGGCGCGGCTCAACGGATGCGGGCTGCTGGTCGTCAACCCGCCATTCGGTTTCGCCGTGGAGGTACCGGTGATCCTGTCGGCGTTGCTCGATCGGCTCGGCGGGCGCGAGTCGGGCGAGGGAACGGCGGTGATCCGGCTCGCCGATGAGTAAGCTCGCGGTCGTGGGCGCCGGAGCGTGGGGCAAGGCGCTCGCCATCCAGGCGGTGCGTGCCGGGTGCGAGGTGGCGCTGTGGGCGCGCGATCCGGCGCGGGTGCGCGCGGATTTGCCCGACGCGATTCGCGTCTCCGGCGATCTGCCTAAAGCCGCCGATGCGATCCTCCTGGCGGTGCCGATGCAGTATCTGCGCGAGGTCGCGCGCCGGCTGCCGCCGGGTGATGTGCCGCTGGTCGTTTGCGCCAAGGGCGTCGAGCAGGTCACGCTGCGCTTGCCGCTGGAGGTGCTCGCCGAGCTGCACCCCGGGCGGCCCGGCGCCGTCCTCACCGGCCCCAACTTCGCCCACGAGGTCGCCGTCGGGCTTCCCGCCGCGACTGTCGTCGCCGCCACCGACGCCGCTTTGCGTGCCCGGCTCGCCGCCCTGCTCGGCACCGCGACGTTCCGGGTCTACGGCAATGACGACCCGATCGGCGCGCAGGTCGGCGGGGCGGCGAAGAACGTCATCGCCATCGCCGCCGGTGCGGTGATCGGCGCCGGGCTTGGTGAGAACGCCCGCGCCGGGCTGATCACGCGAGGGCTTACGGAACTGGGCCGGCTGGCGGTGGCGCTCGGCGGGCGCTTGGAGACGGTGATGGGGCTGTCCGGATTGGGCGACCTGCTGCTGACCTGCACGGGGCCGTCGAGCCGCAATTTCAGCCTGGGAGTTGCACTGGGCCGCGGCGAGGCGCTCGCCGACGTGCTCGCCGCCCGCAGTGCCGTGACCGAGGGGGTGGCGACGGCGCCCGCACTAATGGCGCGGGCCGGCGGGGTGGAGATGCCGATCTGCCGGGCGGTGACGGAATTGCTGGCGGGGCGACTGCCGCTGGCTCGCGCGGTGTCGGAACTGCTGGCCCGACCGCAGAGAGACGAGTGATGTACGTCCGCGCGCGTCTCCCCTACCGTCATGCCCGCCCACGGGTCCGGCAAAGCGCCGGCCCGAGGACAGGCTCCTGCGGGCATCCGCGTCCTTGGCCGCACGAAGCAGTCGTGGATACCCGCATTCGCGGGCATGACGGTGTAGAAGGCGGGCATGACGGTGTAGAAGCACCTCGCGCGGAACTTCGGTTTCGCCCGAACGCGATCCAGCCCGCATGATTCGCCCCATCCTCGCCGTCGGCGGTTGGACCCTTCTGAGCCGTCTTCTGGGCTTCGGGCGCGACATGCTGATCGCCGTGCTGCTGGGTGTCGGGCCGGTCGCGGATGCGTTCTTCGTCGCGCTGAAGCTGCCCAATCTGTTTCGCCGGCTGTTCGGCGAGGGCGCGTTCAATGCCGCCTTCGTGCCCGCGTTCGCTGGCCTGCTCGCCGCCGAGGGGCCGGCGACGGCGCGGCGCTTCGCCGAGGAAGCGTTCGCGGTGATGATTTTCTGGCTCGGCCTGCTGACCATCCTGGGCGAGATCTTCATGCCGCAGGTGATGCGGGTGCTGGCGCCCGGGTTCGAGGCGATCCCGGCGAAGTTCGCCCTCGCCGTCGCGTTGTCGCGGATCACCTTTCCCTACCTGATCCTGATCTGCCTCGCGGCGCTGGTTTCGGGCGTGCTGAACGGACTGGATCGCTTCACCGCCGCCGCGTCTTCCTACGTGCTGTTCAACATCATCACCATAGCGGCGATGATCTGGCTTACGCCGTACGTGCCGACGGTGGGCCATGCGCTGTCGTGGGGCGTGACCGCCTCGGGTGTGGCGCAGCTGGGCGTGCTGCTGTTCGCGGTACGCCGGGCGGGGATGGCGATCCGCGTGCCGTGGCCGCGGTTGACGCCGCAGATGCGGGTGCTGATGCGGCGGATGGCGCCGGGGCTGCTCGGGGCCGGGGTGACGCAGCTCAATCTCGCGGTCGATGTCATCATCGCCAGTTTGCTGCCGGCGGGCACGGTTTCGATCCTCTATTACGCCGATCGCGTGCAGCAACTGCCGCTCGGGGTGATCGGGACGGCGGTGGGCACCGCGTTGCTGCCGCTGCTGTCACGCCAGGTGCGCGCCGGCGAGGCGCAGAGCGCCATCGGCACCCTTAACCGGGCGCTGGAATACGCGCTGTTTCTCACCTTGCCGGCGGCATTCGCGCTGATCGTCTCCGCCTGGCCGGTGATGCACGCGCTGTTCGATCGCGGCGCGTTTGGCGCCGAGAGCACGCTGCTGTCGGCCCATGCGCTCGCCGCTTACGCCATCGGGCTGCCCGCCTTCGTGGTGGTGAAAGTCCTGGCGCCGGGGTTCTTCGCGCGCGGCGACACGGCGACGCCGGTGAAGATCGGATTGGCGGCGGTGGCGCTCAACCTCGCCCTCAACCTCGCCTTCATGCGCCCGTTGCAACAGATGGGCCCGGCGCTCGCCACCAGTCTCGCCGCCATGTTCAATGCCGCTGGCCTCGGCGTGTTGCTGGCGCGGCGCGGGCAACTGCGGCTGGACGCGCAAATCCGCGCCCGCGTGCCGAAGATGGTCGCCGCCGCGCTCGTCATGACGGTGGCGCTGGCGGGCACGCAGCATGTGCTGTTCGGGCTCGCCCACCCGCATGGCGTCCAGAGGCTTCTCGCCCTGGCGGCACTGATCGCGGTCGGTCTGGTGGCGTACGGCGCCGCTGGTCAGGCGCTGGGTGCCTACGACCTGCGCCAGGTGCCCAAGATGCTGCGCCGGCGTCCCGCCTTGCCCAAAGCCAGCGTATCGGCCATCACTCAGCCGCCCGCCACGCTCCCCTGAAAGCCGTCCATGCCCCGCATCTTCTCCGGCATCCAGCCGTCCGGAATCGCCCATCTCGGCAACTACCTGGGCGCCATCCGCAACTGGGTGGCATTGCAGGACAGCTACGACTGCCTGTTCTGCGTGGTCGATCTGCACGCGATCACCGAATTTCAGGAGCCGGCGACGCTTGCGCGCCAGACACGGGAGATGGCGGCGGTGCTGCTCGCCTGCGGCATCGACCCG
>JBDTFI010000220.1:0-2787 GCA_039938035.1 Acetobacteraceae bacterium
GGGCTGCGTCTGCCGCAAATGGGCTGGAACGCGCTCGACTTCGCTCCGTCCGCGCATCCGCTGCTCGACGGACTGGCACCAGGCGATCACGTGTATTTCGTCCACGGCTATGCGCTGGAGCGCGCCGATGTCACGCAAGTCCTCGCCACGACCGATTATGGCGGCCCGGTAGTCGCGCTGGTGGCGTCGGGCAACCGCGCCGGCACGCAGTTCCACGTCGAAAAGAGCCAGGAGGTCGGCCTGCGTATCCTCGGTAACTTCCTGCGTTGGACACCATGAGCGGACCGGCCGTCGAAGCCGGCGCGGCGCGGGTGGTGGAGCGGGTGGAGGAATTCACCGACGATGATCTACAGGCTCTGTGCGAGGCGACCCACGCCGCCATCCTCGACGGCGGCGGCTTCGGCTGGGTCAGCCCACCGGGACGGCAATCGCTGGAGACCTATTATCGCGGCGTGCTGCTGGTGCCGGAGCGGTCGCTGTTCCTCGCCCGCGTCGACGGTGCCGTCGTCGGCTCGGGCCAACTCGTCCGCCCGCCGCGCAACAACGAAGCGCAGGCGTTCGCGGCGACCTTGATGCATGCCTTCATCGCGCCCTATGCGCGCGGGCACGGCATGGCGCGGCTGCTTACCGTCTCGGTGGAGGAGGCGGCGCGGGCGCTCGGGTATCACGTGCTGAACCTCGATGTGCGCGAGACCCAGACGGCGGCGATCCGGCTGTACGAATCGCTCGGCTACGCGCGGTGGGGCGTCCATCCGACCTACGCCCGCGTCGGCGGCAAGACGATCCGGGGCTTCTACTACTACAAGCAGTTGCAGGCGCGGCCCGGGGCCAAACGCTGATGGCGTTGACCCTCTATCCGGCGATCGACCTCAAGGATGGTCAGTGCGTACGCCTGCGACGGGGCGCGATGGATCAGGCGACGGTCTATTCCCCCGACCCGGCGGCGCAGGCGCGTGCCTGGCAAGCCTCGGGTTTCCTGTGGCTGCACGTCGTCGATCTGAACGGCGCCTTCGCAGGCCGCCCGGTCAACGCCGATGCGGTGCGGGCCATCCTGGGGGCGGCCTCCATCCCCGTGCAGCTTGGCGGCGGTATCCGTGATCTGGCTGGGATCGAGGCATGGCTCGCCGCCGGCATACGCCGGGTCATCCTGGGCAGCGCCGCCGTGAAAGACCCCGATCTCGTCCGCGCCGCGTGTCGTGCCCATCCGGGCCGCGTCGCCGTCGGGATCGACGCCCGCGACGGAATGGTGGCGACCGAGGGATGGGCCGAGACGTCGAGCCTCTCCGCCCGCGACCTCGCGCGGCGGGTGGAAGACGCGGGCGCGGCCGCCATCATCTACACCGACATCGCCCGCGACGGGATGCTGAGCGGGTTGAACCTCGCGCAGACCGTGGCGTTGGCCGAATCCCTTTCCACCCCGGTGATCGCCTCCGGCGGGGTCGGCAGGATCGACGATCTGCGCGCCCTGAAGCACGCAGCGTCGGGGACGCGGATCGCGGGCGTGATCGTTGGCCGGGCGCTGTATGACGGGAGAATGGACCCGGCCGAGGCGCTCTCGCTGCTGGCCGATTAGCGTTCCACTTGCGCGACGCGGCGTGGATCGGTTCAAAGGGGCGATGCTGAAGCTGCGGGTGATCCCCTGCCTGGACGTGAAGGACGGCCGCGTCGTCAAGGGCGTGAACTTCGTCTCGCTGCGCGACGCCGGCGATCCGGTGGAACAGGCCGCAGTCTACGACGCCGCCGGCGCCGACGAGTTGTGCTTCCTCGACATCACCGCGAGCCACGAGAATCGCGACACCATCCTCGGCGTGGTCGCCCGCACGGCGTCGCGCGTGTTCCTGCCGCTGACCGTGGGTGGCGGCATCCGCGCGACCGAGGACATGCGTCGGCTGCTGCTGGCGGGCGCCGACAAGTGCAGCATCAACTCCGCGGCCGTCGCCCGCCCCGAACTGGTGGCGGAGGCGGCGCGGAAATTCGGCAGCCAGTGCGTGGTGGTCGCCGTCGATGCCAAGCGCGTCGGCGCCGGCTGGGAGGTGTTCACGCATGGCGGGCGGCGCGGCGCCGGGCTCGACGCGATCGAATGGTGCCGCCGCGTCGCCGGGTTGGGTGCCGGGGAGATCCTGCTGACCAGCATGGACCGCGACGGGACCGGGAGGGGGTTTGACCTCGACCTGCTGGGCGCGGTCTGCGAGGCGGTGCGGGTGCCCGTCATCGCCTCCGGCGGGGTTGGCACGCCCGGGCATTTCGTGGAGGGCGCGCGCGCCGGGGCGACGGGGCTGTTGGCGGCGAGCGTGTTCCATTTCGGCACGCTCACGGTGGCCCAGGTGAAGCGAGCGCTCGCCGAGGCCGGACTTCCGGTGCGGCTGCCTCGGCAGGCCGTCTAGGGGCCCGGGATGGCGAAATCCGTCAAGAAGAAGCCGACCAAGAAGCCGACCAAGCGGGCACGCGCGAAGCCGGAAAACAAACGCAAGCCCAAGAAGGTGCTGGCGAAGCGACGCGTGAGCCGTACGCCGCCGGTTTTGCCCGAGGTGACCCGCCCGCTCGCGCCCCTCGCGCTGGGCCCTGACGCTGCCGTGCTGGACCGGCTGTTCGCTGTGGTGATGGGGCGGCGGGCGGCCGATCCGGCGGTGAGCCACTCGGCGCGCCTGCTGTCGCGCGGGATCACCAAGGTCGCGCAGAAATTCGGCGAGGAATCGGTCGAGTGCCTGATCGAGGCGGTGGCCGGCAACGGCGACGCCGTGATCGCGGAAAGCGCCGACGTGCTCTACCACCTGATCGTGCTGTGGG
>JBDTFI010000221.1:0-3626 GCA_039938035.1 Acetobacteraceae bacterium
ATTAGATCGCGTCGGCAGAAGAACACACCTCCACCGTAGGATGACATGAGTCCTTTGTGACAAGTACCTGCGAGCATGGAGATCCCCTGTGGTAGCGGATCAACGTCCAGGAGCCCCAACGACTGAGCTACGTCAACGACCAGATAGGCGCGGTTCGCCTCACACAAGTCGGCGATGCTTCGCAGGTCATTGCGTTGACCCGGGAAGTGCGACACGTGGGAAACGGCCACAACTCTGGTCCTTCGGTCGACGTATCGGGAGAGACGCTCGCCGTCCACCACACCCCCCTCGACATCTGCCAAACGGATTTCGACGCCCCGCGCCGCCAGGTTCAACCACGGGTAGACGTTGTTCGGGTGTTCGTCGCGGGGAAGGACGACGTTGTCCCCTCGCTCCCACCTTATTGCATTGGCAGCAATGTTCAACCCTTCCGAGGTGTTCTTCGTGAAGGCAATTTCCTCAGGCGAGCAATGCAGCAGTTCAGCCGCCTTGGCACGTGTCTCACCGACTTCCGCTGCCAATGCTTCTTTGTCTACACTTGGCCCCTGCTGCTGCTCGAAGAACGCGCCTAGCGCGATGCGGACTCGGACCGGAAGCAATCCGCGCCTTGCCGTGTCGAAGTACAGACTGTGCGTGGCGGCCGGAAACTCTTTCGATATATAAGTATCATCCATCATGTGCCTCCCCAAGTGGCCGGCTCAATGAGATCCAACTTCTCGGGAAGCATTATCAATAGCTCATGGGGTTAAGTTCATCTTCATTGCGACCACTGGCAAAGTCGCCGGTCCACCAGACCTGCGTCCGTGACCGCACCGCAATCGCGATGGCACGCAATCTGGGTCAGTGCCGGTGCGCCGCGAAACCTGCAATGGGCAGGTGGAATGTTCGGAACTTCATTCTCCGACGTGGTGGCTCGTTCCTAAACTACAGGAACTGACGGGATCACATGAGGTTAGGTTTCTGCCGATGATTTGCCCCAACCAGAACCTGACCTGATGGACGTCGTCCGACGGTTCCGAAAGCGCCCGGCGGCCGGCTCAGCGCGCGCACGGTCATCCATCGTTGAGATTCGCGCTCCGATCGAGCCGAGGTACTTTTGCATCTTTCAGCACGGCCGCGCTCACGTCGACGTGAGCACACCGGCCGCCCCGATGGGCGCCGCGTCCGCCTGCGGCAGGATCGCACCCCGCTCGACCCGTATCGCACCCTCGAGCCGCGACGCGATGACGGTCGCCACCATGTCGTTCATCACGTTAAGCGTCGTGTTGCCGATGTCCAAAATATGGTAGATCCCACCGATCAGCACGGCGATTTCGATCGGCAGGCCGAACGCCTTGACGAACACCAGCCCGACGACAAGGCCACCACCGGGCACGCCACCCGCACCGGTCGCCAGCAGCAGCCCGGTGAGCACGACGACGACGATCGTTCCTATCGGAAGCACCTGGCCCTGCGCTTGCGCGGCGAACAGCAGGATGGCCGCGAGGAAGATACCCGTACCATCCTTGGTGAATTGCACGCCAAACGGCAGCGTGAAGCCGCAAATGTTGCGTGGAATGTGCAGTCGTTCCTCGGCGATTTGCAGCGCCTGCGGCAGGCTCGCCAGGCTGCTGGTCGTGCCGGCGGTCGTGAAGTACAGCGGATAGGTGCGCTTGAGGAAGAACAGCGGCGAGACGCGCGCAATCACGTAGAGCAGCACCATGATCACGCCGAACATCGCGAACTCCGAAACGTAGATGGCGCCGATGAACTTGAGCAGGGGCCCCGCGATCTTCGAACCATAGACGCCGACGCTGTACGCCGTAAGCACGCCAAGGCCGATCGGCGCGAAGGCGATGATGATCGACACGAGGCGGGTGAAGAGCATTCGGCAGGTGTCGAAGAATACGACGACGCGTGCGCGAGGAACTTCGTCGAGCCACAGCGTCGCAACGCCGAGGAAAACGCCGAATACGACAATCTGCGTGACATTGCCCACGGCGAACGCGCGCACGATATTGTCGGGGAAGATGTCGACGATCACGCTCGCCAGCGAGGGCATCTGGCCGATCTCGCCCTTGACCACGCCTTTCAGCTGGAACCCCGCGCCGGGCTGCATCCACTCCAACACGACGATCGCGATCACGAACGCAATGACGCTGGTGACCAAGTAGTAGACGAGAATGCGCCCGGTCAGGCGGCCGACGAAGCCCGCTTCCTTGATCGACGTCAGTCCGGACATCAGCGTGAAGAAGATCAGCGGAATCGCCGCCATCACGAGCAGGCGGATGAAGATGTCACCGACGGGCTTGAGCGCAGCCGCCGCGGGTCCGAGCCAGAACCCGGCGACCGCCCCGATGGCCATCCCGATAAAGATCTGCGTCCCGATCGAACGTCGCCGGTACCACCGCCATGCAGTTTTCATCCGCCGCTCCCCATCAATGACACCCCTGAACGCGCGGGCGCACAACGCGTCTAGCGCGCGGGCTCGTCAGCCGAGCCTGCGATCGGCCACGGCGAGAAACTCGTCGATCTCGTCGAACGTATTATATAGACCGAGTGACACCCGGATCGCGCCCCGACGGCCCGACAAAATGATGCGATTGTCCGCAAAGTATTCGACCCACCCTTCGCCCGGAAACGTGAACGCGCAGATCGACGAGCGTCGCCTGGGATCGGTCGGACCCACCCGCGGGACGCTGCGTTCCGCGAGCTTGCCAGTCAGGTATTCGCCCAGCGCCAGCACGTGTCGCTCGATGTTGCGTATGCCCACGCCGAGGAGGAGGTCGAGCGCCGCACCCATCGCGTACATGCCGGAATAGTTGGCATTGCCGATTTCGAAGCGGCCCGCGTCATTGCGCAACGGCGCATCCGGCCGCTCGACGAAATGATCGTCCGCCGCGCCCGGCACCATGCTGGCGCGCGCCGCATACACCGGCATCATTTCGGGTATCAGGTCCTTGCGGCAATAGAACAGTGCCATCCCGTGCGGCGAGAGCAGACCCTTGTGACCGCTCGCCGCCCACATCGCGATCCCGCGCTCGCGCAACCGGACGTCCATCAGCCCCGCCGCCTGCACGCCATCGACGACCAGATGCGCGCCTTTTTCGCGACAGAGGACGGAAATGCCCTCGAGGTCGTTGCGCTGGCCCGGATGAAACGCGACATCCGCCACGGCGACCACCCGCGTACGGGCATCGACGAACGGTGCCAGCACGCTGGCCTCCACCCATCCCCCGCGGTCCGGGACCATTCGCACCTCGACGCCGCGCCGACGAAGGTTGAGCCACGGAAAGACATTGTTCGGATGCTCGCTGTTGGGGATGACGACATTGTCGCCGGACCGCCAGGCGATTGCGTTGGCGGCGATGTTCAAGCCTTCGGAAGTGTTCTTGCAGAACGCGATCTCGCTTGCATCGCAGCCGAGCAGCGCGGCCGCCTTGCGCCGCGTCGATTCGATCTCGGCCCACCATGCCGATTTGTCGCCGCCACGCTCCTGCTGCGTGGCAAAATACGCGGCAAGTGCATCCGTCACGCACGTGGGTGGCGAGTTCATGTTGGCTATGTCGAGGTAGATCCGGCTTTTCGCGATGGGAAACTGTGCGCGGGCCGCGGCAAGCGCGTCGGCAATGGCGGGCGCCGCGACG